>PMSZ01000183.1:3742-17160 GCA_003168235.1 Acidobacteriaceae bacterium | reverse complement strand
ATACTGGTTGAGCTCGCGAACATAGTGTGCGAATTCCGGCGCGAGGGCCGATTCGGATCCCTGTAGGCGAATCGATGCCGGAAGCTTCTGCATGCGCGCTTTGAATTCGAGCCGCACCAAGCCTTTCGCCGATGCGGCGAGAAAAAGCGGACCTACGGGTGAAAGTGTGTGAAGGCTGACCAGAGTTTCTGGCGTTTCTGGCATGACGCGTTGCAGAATAACACGGCGCTTGACCACAGTGCTTGACCAAGGGGGAATGTGAAGTGGCAAATCAGACCGCACAGACAAAAAGCCTCCCGCTTTCACGGGAGGCCTTTCTCGGGAGGATTAACCGCTACTTCTGCTGCTGTTGACTCGCAGCCGGTTCCGCACCGCCGGCAGAGAGCTGCTCGAGGTTGTTCTTCAACAGGCTGATTTCAACCCGTCCACCAGTGATGCGCTTGGGCTTGGCTTCACCTTCCGTGGCAGCCACCGGCGCATTTCCCATGCCGACGAGGTAGATCCGGTAAATCGGGATGTCATGGTTCAAGGCCAGATAGCGCACCACCGACTCCGCCATCTTCTGCGAAGTGGAGATTGCCACCTGTCCGTGACCCGAAGCAAAGCCCTGCACTTCGACCACGTAGCCACGCTGGTCTTTCAGCGGCGTCGCCATTTCGTCCAATGCGGTCTTGGCCTTCTCACTCAGCACGGTCTGACCGGGCTTGAAAAGGATTTCGGTCTGGGTTGCCGCTTGATACTGATCGATGTTAGTCACTACCTGCTCGACCGTGGTCAAGCGAGTGTTCGCCTGCTGCGCGGTCTGCTGCGCCGCCTGCGCCTTGTTGCCGGCATCGATGGCATGTTGATCGGCTTCGCTGGCTTTCGCCGAAGCGAGTTGTATTCCGGCTTGCGCGCGCGCATCAGTATCCTTGATCGCCTTGCTGTTCGCCGCTGTTAACTCGTCGAGTTCGTTGATGCGGTCGCGAATCGGCTGCGTTTGCCGCGCTACATATTTCTTCCTCGCAAACGGATTCACGCGACCCCAAAAGCCTTCGCGGGCCTCCGGCTGCAGCGGTTCTTTGCCGGTAGCGCCGGCCTGAGCGGCAGGCTGTGTCGATGCGGGTTGAGTAGCCGCGGGCTGGGTCTGCGATGACGAATTATCCTGCGCGAAAACTGGCGCCGCCAGGATCAGTGCTAGCAGTACGGCGAAGAGAGTACGGTTTTTCATTTTCAACTTCCTCCAAGTGGGGAATGGGGGAACCACTCCGTGCGCCTCGCGGCGCAATTTCGATTTTGATTGCATCGTTCTAGGAACGCGTTCCCAGACGCTTCGCCCTACAAAGCTGATTCGGCAGCGCGTCGCAAGTCCGATCCCGGGAAACCGGCCCTTACCGGGCCGCCCTTTCTATAAACAGTTTGGGTGCCAAATCTTCCGATGCCGTTGCTCTTAGTGCAAGTGCTTTATTTTCATAGATATTGTACCTTATGGTTCGCTTGGAGACATACTGCGCCTGGCGGTAATTTTGGCGTAGCAGTATAAAAACTGCGTGGAGCAGTTTTCCAGCCGGGAAGTCATTTGGACCCTCAAAAGTCAATGGCACGGCGTTGTCCAAGCATCAATGGCACAACATTCTCCAAAAATATGAGCCATGCTGACCAGGAGATCATCCACTCCCTTATGCGAAATCTAACTGCGTTACGACGACTCTTAGCATTGCTTGCAGCATTGTTCGCTCTGCCGCTCGCATTGCTCGCCCACGCCGAGAAAACTCATTTCGACTTGATGCAACTGAAAGCGCCCCCTGGATTCCACATCTCGGTTTTCGCCAATGACATCGATGGCGCTCGCATGATGATCTTCACTCCGGGCGGAGTTCTGCTGGTGAGCGAATCCGGCGAGGGCAAAGTGGTCGCGCTTCCCGATCCCAAGCACACGGGAAAGGCGACGCGGGCGGTGACCGTTCTCGACGGGCTGAACGAGCCGCACGGTCTGGCGTTTTACCAGGGCAAGTTGTATGTCGCCGAAAACGACAAAGTCCGCTCCTATGACTGGGATGAGGCAAACTTGAAGGCGTCGAATCCGAAAAAGCTCGCCGACCTGGCGACCGGCGGCGGGCACTCCACGCGGACAGTCCTATTCCACAACGGCAAGATGTATATTGCGGCCGGATCGAGCTGCAACGTCTGCATCGAAAAAGATCCGCGGCGAGCGGCAGTGACGGAATACAACCCCGATGGCAGCGGTCAGAAAGTTTTTGCGAAAGGACTACGCAACGCGGTTGGCCTGGCGGTGAATCCGAAGACGGACACAATTTGGGTCACGGTGAACGGCCGTGACTGGCTGGGCGACGATCTGCCGCCGGAGACAATCTACGACCTGGGAAAAGATGGCGGCGATGCTGGGTGGCCCTTTTGTTATGACGACAGAACATTCGATTCCGTCTTCGCCAAATCTGAGGGAAACAAAGTTGGAGAAGACCGCTGCAAAGACGTACTCGAGCCTAAAGTCCAGATGCAGGCGCATTCCGCTCCGCTGGGACTCGCCTTCTATGAGGGCTCGGAATTTCCAGCCGAATACCAGAACAACATCTTCGTTGCATTTCACGGATCGTGGAACCGCAACGTGCCGACCGGCTACAAAGTTGTCCGGGTGAAGCTTGATGGCAAAGGCCAGCCCGTCGGCGGCGCGCAAGACTTCATCACCGGTTGGCTGGCTCCTGGCGAAACTCAGAAAGGCCGGTGGATGGGCCGTCCGGTGGGGATTGTGGTTGGGAGCGACGGGTCGATGTACTTGAGCGATGACTCGGGGGGCGTGATTTACCGGATCACATACGCGAAGTAATTCGCTTTCTAGGAATTGTCATCTTGAGCGAAGCGAAAGACGCACTGTAACCGGCACCCTTACTCCGTGAGATTGTAGATCAGCCCATGGGGGTCTTTGATGTAACATCTCGGCCAGTCAGGCTGGTCCTTGATAACCTGGCAGCCCTTTTTCTGGAGGCGCGCTTTGGCTTCCTTCACGCTCTTGACAGTAACTTCTAGAACAGGTCCAAGAGCAGGACCGGGCTCAATAAATAAGTTGATGTTTTCTCCATGGAGGCCGACCATCTTTGGATTCTTGTCCGTAATCTCAAAACCGAGTTCCTTGACATAGAAGTCGGCGGCCTTCATTGGGTCCTCAGCTTGAATCAGAATGTCGGTTCCAAATGTATTGGACATAAGCCCCTCCCGCGCTAATCATCGGCCTGGACTCTACTCATAAACAAGAATAAAACGGCGACTCTACTGCCCGCAATACTTCTCATATTGCTGATAGATAAAAGGGTCTGTCATGCCCGCGATGTAATCGCAGATGACACGCGGTAGCGGCTCGTGGAGGGCTTTGTCGCGGTAGTTGCGCGGCAGGTCGTCGGGTTCTTCCATCCAGTGGGCAAACAGTTCTCCGGTAATACGCTCGGCATCTTCTTTTTCGATGGCGAGTGAGGGGCTGTAGTAAAGATTCTCGTAGAGAAACTCTTTCAGTTGCCGCCGTTCCGCTTCGACTGGCGGACTGAAAGCGGCCAGCCGCTCGCCGTGGCTGCGAACGCCCTGCACAGAACGCACGCCTGCTGCCTGCACGCGCTGCGCTGTGTTCGTAATCAAGTCTCCGACGAGGCTATCGAAAATGCTTTTCAGCGCCTCGTTAAACACGAGTTTTCGCGCGGCATCTGGATAACGGGCCTTTGCCTGATCATAATGACGGGCGAATAGATCCACGCCGTCCGTCATCTGCTCAATCGTCAGCAATCGGGCTTCAAATCCATCGTCCAGATCGGCAGTGCTATAGGCAATTTCGTCGGTCAGGTCGATGAGCTGCGCTTCGAGCGGCGGACGCTGATCGAGCAGATATTCGGCTAGTTCCGGATGCTCGCTTTCGTCGTAGTCGTGTGAGTGCTTGATGATGCCCTCGCGGACTTCAAACGTCAGATTCAGTCCGCGAAACGCGGCGTAGTGGAGTTCGAAATCTTCCACAATGCGCAGCGCATGCAGGTTGTGATCGAACGAAAGCCCGTGCTGGCGCATGGCCGCGTCGAGCGCCTTTTCTCCCGAGTGTCCAAACGGAGGATGGCCGAGGTCGTGCGCCAAGGCCAGCGCCTCCACTAGATCGGTGTTCAGCCCAAGCTGCGCGGCGATGGTGCGCGAAATCTGCGCGACTTCGATGGTATGCGTCAGCCGGTTGCGAAAGTGGTCGGAATACCGGCGCGTGAAAACCTGCGTCTTCGCTTCCAGCCGCCGAAATGCGCGCGCATGGACGACCCGGTCGCGGTCACGTTGATAATCGTTGCGGTAAGGGTGCTGCGGCTCGGGATGGCGGCGTCCGCGGGAATCTTCGACGCGCACCGCATAGTCGGCGAGCATGAGAAACAGTTTACCGTAGAGACGGGATTGCCCGGCTTCGCCTGCGCCATCTTGATTGTCAACTGATGATTGTCTGCCGGCGCGTACGGCCGAGACGCGGCAACCCGCGTCTCTCCCGCGATTCAGGTGAACAAATCCGGCGCTCTGCTACTTCGCGCCCTCTTCCTTCGCCAGCTTCATCTTCGCGGAGTCGAGCTTCTTCGCCACCCGCGCTGTGTCCGCAGGATCGACCTCCGCCGAAATGGTGCGGTTCCATTCGTTGAGCGCACGCTCCCAGTTGGCCGCGGCCAGCTTCAGGCGTCCGGTCTTCTGGTAAAGATCGCCGAGGTGATCGAGAACGGTGGGATCGGTATTGATTTTCTGCGATGCCTTCAGCAGATTGTCTTCCGCCAATTCATACTTGCCCAGGCGGAAGTAAGCCCAGCCCAGCGAATCAAGGTAAGCGCCGTTGGCGGGGTCGAGATCGACCGCGCGCTTGATGTATCCAAGCGCTTCTTCGAGCTTCGTGTTCTGGTCGGCCAGCATGTAACCCAGGTAGTTCAGCGCTGAGGCATGCTCAGGGTCGTCGGCCAGCACCTTCTTGAACTGCGTTTCAGCATCGGAATAGCGTTTCTCGCGCTCGTAAGTCGAGCCGCGCAGAAACCAGATGTACTCTTTGTCATCCGGCTTGGTCGCGAGGGCCTCAGCCTTGTCGAGCGCTTGCTCGGCGTCGCTGAAGCGGCGCAGCCGCGTGTTCATCTGCGCCAGCGTGATGTAAACTTGCCGGTCTTTATCGGTGTCGCCGGTCAGCATGGCGTGGACGTCTTTGAGAGCCTTGTCGGCTTCGCCCATGTCGGCCTGCTGCGCCGCCAGTACCATTTTCAAATCGCGGCTGGCCGGCAGCTTCCGTACGGCTTCCTGAGCGGCGTCGGTGGCTTTCTGCCACTCCTTGGCATCGCGCCAAGTATCGATGATCTGTTGATAGCCGCGCTCGACGTCGTCATCGCCGCCGAGGGCGACGATCTCGCGGAATACTTCAATCGCGGCCGGATTGTTGCCCTGGTCGCGGTAGATCGTGCCCAGCCGTTCCAGAAACACTGCCCGATTGCTCTTCTCACCCGCCGAATATTTACCGTCCGGCTTCTCGGACTTTTTCAGCAGGTCGCGCATGATCGGAATGGCTTCGTCATAACGACCCTGCGCCTGGTAAATGGCAGCGATGTTGTAAGGAACCTCGACCGAGTCCTGCACCATGGTCTCAGCTTTTTTCAGATTTTCGAGCGCGAGATCGAATTTGCCCTGCTTGCGGTAAATCTCCGCGATGCGCACGTAGGTTTGCGCATCTTCCGGATTCGCGTCCGCGATTACTTTGTATTGTTCGAGAGCGGCGTCGGTCTGGCCATCGTTCAACAGGTTCTGCGCCAGCCCGCGGATGGCATCGAGATTGTCGCGGTCCATTTCAATAGCGTGGCGATACGCCTCGATCGCTTCCTTGTACTGCTTCTGTTGCTCGTAGGTGTAACCGAGCGCGGAATATAGTTTCGCCGAGCGCTCTGTATTCGGGACCGAACTGAGCACCTGCGTGGCGCGGGCCGTGTCTCCCAGTTCGTTATAGAGATAAGCCAGAGTCGTGACCGCTTCTTCCGAATCCGGCTGGAGCTTTACCGCAGTCTTGAACTCGGTCTCCGCTTTTTGCAGGTCGTTGTTCAGGCGATACAAGCGTCCCAGAAGCAAGTGGTCGTCCGTGCTGTCGGGTTGCAGCTTGACGATCTGCTCATACTGCTCGATCGCCAGTTTCAGAATGCTCTCGGACCCGCTGCCCGACTGCATGTCGCCGAGCGAACGCAGATAGATTCTGCCGAGCAGGCGGCGCGCTTCAAGATTGTTGGGATCGCGCTTGATAATGTCCTGGGCCTCAACCACGGCGTCGCGAATTCGTCCCGTCTTGGCGTAGAGCTCAGCGAGGCCAGAGGTCAAATACGCCGAGGTCGGGTCCGCATCGATGGCGGCGCGATATTCCTCGATCGCTTTATTGGCCAATTCACTGCGGCCATACGTGGCCACCTGCTCCTCATACATGTGTGCTAGGGCGAAGTGGTAGTAGGCGGCGGCGCGGTCGGGCGTTTTGGCTTTGGCTGTGGGTTGCTGGGCTGGCGCGGCGGTAGCAGCCGGCGAATCTGCCGCGTGAGCGGGTTGATCTTGAGCGGTTACGACCTGGGTCAGGAAAAAAGAAGAAGACCCTAAAAGTACGATGCTGGCAATCGCAAACTGTTTTTTCATGAAAATCCTGCGACCTCTAATCGCAGCGCACACCAAGAATTGGATGCCAATTCCGATCATCCGGATTTCCTTATTCTACCCTTGACAGGCCGCTCGGCGGGGGGAAAGCGCAGCCTGGGAATAAAGACCTAGGTACAGGGGCTTTCGGGGAGATTGTCCCGGGGTGATTGTCAAAGAAAGTAAAGATCGCGGAAACTTTAGAGATCCCGGCTTAGAAAATTCTGCGAAGCCTAATGCCGGAAGTGCCTTACCCCCGTAAGAATCATCGCCAGCCCAAGCCGGTCGGCAGCTTCAATGACTTCCTGATCGCGCACCGACCCTCCCGGCTGGATGATCGCCGTCGCCCCGGCTTTGGCGATTTCCTCAACTCCGTCGGGGAAAGGGAAAAAAGCATCGGAGGCGGCCACCGTGCCCGGCAAAGGTAGCTGCGCCTTCATGGCTCCGATCTTGCAGGAATCGACCCGGCTCATCTGGCCCGCGCCGACACCCACCGTCTGCCCATCGCGAGCGTAGAGAATTGCGTTCGACTTCACGTGTTTGCAGACCTTCCAGGCAAAGAGCAGCGCACGTTTCTCTTCCGCCGTCGGCGGACGCTTCGTAACCACCTTCAGATCGGCCTCGGAGAGCTTGTGCAGATCGGCATCCTGCACCAGCATCCCTCCAGAAATATTTTTCAGCACCCACTGCTGCTCTCCGGCTGGAACTTCGACCAGCCGGAGGTTCTTCTTCGCGGCAAACACCGCCTTCGCGCTCTCATCGAACGCGGGAGCACCAATCACTTCCAGAAACAGCTTCGCCATTTCTTCCGCCGCCGCCGCATCCACGGTGCGGTTCACGCCAATCACTCCGCCAAACGCCGAGACCGGATCGCACTCGAGCGCGCGCAGGTAAGCCTCGGCCAGAGTCTTGCCGGTCGCGGTTCCACAGGGGTTGGTGTGCTTGATGATGGCGCAGACCGGCTCGTCGAACTCCTGCGCCAAATCCCAGGCCGCCTGCAGATCGACAATGTTGTTGTAAGAAAGCTCCTTGCCTTGCACCTGACGCGCGTTCGCGACGCCCATCTCTGAAGCGTCTTTGTACATCGCGGCTTTCTGGTGCGGATTCTCTCCATAGCGCAGGTCGATCACTTTCTGAAATGACAGGCGCAGGTTTTGCGGGAAGCCTTCGGCTGCGTTTAACTTAAACTCCCCGCCCACTCGTTCGAGCGTCGAGGCGATCGCCGAATCGTAAGCCGCCGTCGTGGCAAACGCCTTCTGCGCCAGCCGCCACTTCGTCTCCCGCGAGAGAGCGCCACCCGACCGCGCCATCTCCTCGGCAATCGCGCCGTAATCACGAGGCGAAGTCACGACTGCGACATCCTGAAAATTTTTTGCCGCCGATCGGATCATCGAGGGCCCGCCGATGTCGATATTCTCGATCAGCTCTTCGAAGTGCACTCCCGGCTTAGCGGCGGTCTTTTCAAAGGCATAAAGGTTAACCACGACCATGTCGATCGCGGGAATCCCATGCTCGGCCACAGCCGCGAGATGGCCGCTGTCGTCGCGTCGATGCAGGATGCCTCCATGAACCTTCGGATGCAGCGTCTTAACGCGCCCATCCAGCATTTCGGGAAATCCGGTCAGCTCAGAAATATCTTTTACGGCAATGCCGGAATCGCGCAGCAGCTTGGCGGTGCCTCCAGTAGAAACCAGTTCGACACCCAACTGGGCAAGCTGACGGGCGAAATCGACCAGTCCGGATTTATCGGTAACGCTAAGAATGGCGCGGGTAATTTTAGACATGAGGGCTCTGGGCAACGAAGAGAGATTTTAACAGCAGTTGCCGGTTCCCGGTTCCCAGTTGCCGGTTGCAGGTGTTGAAACCGACGCAGACGCGACCCTCGCAGGGACGACAAGAAAAAGCTGCCGAGAGAACCAAGAGCAGAATATATTATTCGGAAGTTGAGAACTGAGAACTGAGAACTGAGAACCGAGAACTAGACTTTCGCCTTAGCCTTCAGCCTTACCTGTCCGCTCTGCATCTCGATCGAGTATTCGACCGTGTCGCAGCCGTGCTTCTGGCGCAGTTCGCTGGTCTTTTTCCTCACAAAGGTGGCGAAAGAATCGAGATTGCCGGAAACTTTCTCTCCCGACTTCTGTTTTGCCTCGGTCAGCGCCTTGTAAAGCGATTCGACTTGCTGGCGTTCCGTCGACGCGCCCGAGCATAGCACCGAGAACGGCTGATCGGGTCCCTCGTTCGTGCCAGCGGCCGCCGCTTCGGCATCGGCCGATTGTGCGGTCCGCGAAAGCCCATACGCCTGGTGGTGCTTCGATTCACGCCCTTCGCCGTCGCGCACACCCTGCACCGACAACATCGCATCGTAAGGACGGCGATAACCCTCCTCGCGGATCCGCATCTTCTTACGCCAGAGGTCGCTTTGCACCGCGTAACGCTGCGCCATCTCGTTGTACCGATAACGCTGCTGAAAGCTCATCCGCACGCCGTCGCTGAACTTGCGCAGCAGCGAGTTGACCTTCCATTCAATGTCAGTCGGAGGCCGTTTGGTCGGATTATTGAAGAAAATCTCGTACTCAATCTTCAGCCGGCGCAGCTGCTGATCGAGGAGATTCATTTCCTCATCGATGGTCACAAGGATTCCCCAGATAACAGCTTAGCCGCCGGCTTTGGGCTTGGCGAGGTTCCCGCTGGACACGAAGGAGATGGTACGAAAGTACTGTAGAGAGGCTGAGTGCTATTTCGAGTTTGACGCCATCTTCTTCACCATCGCCAGCACGAGCTTGCGGTCGCTGTCGTTGAGATTGGCGGAATAGCGCCGCATCTGGCTCAGGAAGCGGACTTCATCGTCGGAGAGCTGAGGCAGGCCCTTATGCCCGTTGCTGTGGCCCTCAGCAAAAAACTGCGACAAGGCCAAGTCCATGGCCCCGGCGATTTTGGCCAGCGTATCGAGCGATGGAATGGTGTGGCCGTTTTCCACCCGCGACAGATAACAGCGTAATAGTCCCGTACGCTTTTCGATGTCGCCTTGCGACATGCTGTGCTGCAGCCGGAAATTGCGGATGGTCTCGCCGATGTTCATAAAGGCGTAACGGAACTCAGATCGATAGAAAGATGCGTGTCATAGTAACCAGAGCGGTACCTTCTGGCAAGTGGAAATTCCTCGGCCTGTGGATTACCGATTTTTGGGCCGGGGTCCTAAATGGGTTATGGCTTCAAAGTTGCCGCCAGAAACTGCACTGTGCGCCGCCAGGCGTCGGCTGCATCGTCGGCGCGGTATGCCTGCTTGTTGGTTGAATTTTCAAAGGCATGCCCCGCATCGGGATAGATCTTCACTTCGATCTTCTTGCCCAGTTGTTCCATAGCCTGTTGAAACTTCTTCACGTCATCGGGAGTAATGCCGCGGTCCTGGCCGCCAAAAATTCCCAGAATCGGAGCGTTGATCTTTTTCAACTCCGCTGGATCAGTGGCCAAATGTCCGTAGTTGATGACCGTGGCGGCCAAATGGGGCTCTGCGAGCGCCGCGTCGAGAGAGTAGCCTCCGCCCATGCACCAGCCGATCGATCCGATGCGGTCTTTCTTTACGTACGGCTGCGACGCCAGAAAATCGAACGCCGCGCGCAAGTCNNGCCAGCGCAACGTAACCTTCGGCGGCAAGTTTTTCCGCCTGCTGTTTCACCCAGTCGTTCAGTCCCCAGTACTCGTGGATCACAATCAGAGCCGGAAACGGCCCTTTGCCGGCCGGAGTGTAGAGCATTCCACTAACCGTCTCGTCACCAGATTTGTAAGAGACGGTCTTGGGATCCACAGCGAAGAGCGGAATAGACAACGAAAGAAACAAACAAAAGATCAGCGAAAGGAGAAGGCTTTTCATGCAAGACCTCCAAAGCTCTTGTTCACTATTATTCATACTATGCTGACATCCTATGTCTGACACCTAGGCGCTGAGACCTGAGACCTGACACCTGACACCTGAGACCTGCTCTTTAAGGAGTTCCCTCGAACAGCGGCCAGAGCCCGTCCGCCGTGACGCGGTAGATGGCATAGGCGCTCCCGCCATCAAAGCTGCGCCGGAACAGCAATTCGCCGCGCCCATCGCCGTCGGCATCCACCGCGTCGATCAGTTCCATCCGCGGAGTCATGTCGAGATGCAGTGCGTCCGTCTGCGAAAAGAATAGCTTCTGCAACTCGCCCTCGAGGTTGGTGCGGGCGATCAGAGTGATCTCCTTCGGCAGGCTCGAGCTGCTTTTCCCCGAACCGGGTTGAGTGACGCCGGGTTGAGTCGCATGGGTCTGACCCGCGCTTCCGGCCGGGGTCGCCTCCGGCTGGTGGGTCTTCGCCGAAAGCACCAGAACCGGTTCGTTCGAATTCGAGAGATCGAAGATGCGCAGCGTCACGTCATCGAACTCCGGCGCTACTGGTTTAGCGACGGCTTTGCCCGATCTCTTACTCGCAGCCGCGGCCGGCTTTGCCGACGCGCTTGCCTGCGGATGAAGCTGCGCCCATGCCAGATCGAGCATCTGCTTGCGATAGATAGCCTCCTCAGCTGGCTTCAAATCGTAAGTGTAGGGACGTGGATCAGGCCCGCCCGCATCAGAAATCGCCGGAATCACAACAATCTGTGGGGCAGCGGCCGGGTCTTTGGCGCCCGCGGCGGCACTAGAAGTCGCCGTCCCCGACGCTGACCCTGGCGCTGCATTCAGCGCGTCGAAGGTAGCAAAAGGTTCTTCGGGCCGGCTTACATCCGGCTTGCCCCGGCGCAGCCGAGGACGATTCGGGTCGCGTGGCGGCTCGTCGGTCGACCGGTCTCCGGCTGGAGGTGCAGGTGGAGGAGACGCCTTCGCCGTCTCCGGGGGTGCCGTTTTCGCCGCGTCCGAAGCAGTCGGGGTCGGCGACGCAGCTGCTGGGGGCGTAGCCGTCGCAGGCTTCTGTTCTTCTTTACTCTGGTCCTTACTATTCTGGCTGGCGTCTTTGCTGCCAGGCGTGCTGTCCGGCTCGCTCTTGGGCACTCGACGGTGCAGCACCGGCGGCCCGTAGGGATCGTCCGCAATCACCGGCGTGGTGTATTTCTTTCGTGCATGCGGATCAACCGCTCCCGCCGGAAGCCACGAGCCTTCGGCAATCCAAGTTCGGTTGAGCTGTCCAGGTTGCGTGATCGTAAACGTGCCTTGCGACACGCCGGTGCGAAATGCCTCATACACGATGCCAAACTCAAGCGCCATAGGAACAGGATCGGCCTTGTATGCGCTCGCATCGTAAAATTTCCCATTCATCATGATGGCGATCGGAATGAAACGGGCCTTCTTGCCTTTGGGAGAAATCTGCACCAGCCCAAGCGCTCGAGGTCCGTTATCCGCCGGCGGCTTGCGTCCGAGCGGCGCCAGCGTCTGCGCCGCCAGCAACGAACTTGTGATCGCAATCAGCCCGGCAAAGATGACGGCGCACCGCCCGTTACGATATAACCATGATCTGCATAAGCATGATCGAAAAGAACACAAACCACCAGACCAGCGGCGAGGAGAAGCTCCCATGGAAGTCAATGATAAATCCCCAGACTTCAGTACGACGGACGAGAACGGCAAAGAGGTTGCCTCAAAAGACTTTCGCGGCAAAACCGTCGTCCTATATTTTTACCCCAAGGCGGATACGCCGGGCTGCACCAAAGAAGCCTGCAGCTTTCGCGACAGCTACTCCGCCATCAAACGAACCGGTGCTGTTCTGCTTGGAATTTCGAAGGACACTTCGGCCTCGCAGAAGAAGTTTCAGGACAAGTTCAGCCTTCCGTTCCCGCTGCTGGCCGATCCAGACAAGAAAATCGCGAACCTGTTTGGCGTAGTCAAAGAGAAAAANNTGGAGTGGGCTCTACGAGTCGCGCACATGACTGTACTCGGCCGCGTGGCCATCCTGACCGCCGACTTCTACAATCGCGACCCGCGTCGCGTCGCGCGCGCCCTGCTGGGCAAGCTGGTAATCCGCAAAACGCCTCACGGAAATTTAGCCGGCCGCATCGTAGAAACCGAAGCCTACCTTGGCCAAGACGACGCCGCAGCCCACTCGGCCGCAGGCCGCACGCCGCGAAACTCCGTCCTCTTCGGCCCTCCCGGATACGCCTACGTCTACTTCATCTACGGCAATCACTATTGCTTGAATGTTTCGTGTCTGCCCGATGGAGTGGCCGGCGGCGTACTCTTTCGCGCGCTGGAGCCTATAGCGGGTATAGCTGAAATGGCCGAATCAAGAGGAATGGAGGTAGATAAAGACACTGATCTCAGCAACATTTCCTTCCTGAAGAATATTTCCTCGGGGCCCGGACGTCTATCCGAGGCACTTGACATCACGCGAGAGAGAGACAACGGAAAAAGCCTGGTAAGCCCGCGCTCAGACCTGCAGATCGTCGACGACGCCTATCGCGTGCGCCGAATCAGCGTCACCCCGCGCATCGGGATCGTAAAATCCGCCGAAATGCCGCTGCGCTATCTCATCGCCGGAAATCCCTTCGTCTCAGGTGGCGGCAAGTAACGTCTGCCCCGGCGGCTAAACCCGCGATCTTTCCTGCGGCGAAAATCGCAAAAACTGCCGATCAGCTTGCCCCACGGCTACTATTCCGCGACCGCTTCCTTATCGACGACGACCTTCAAGTGCGTGGTCACATCTTTGTGCAGCTTGATGGGGATGATGAACTCGCCGATGGTCTTGAGCGGCTCGTGCAGCTGGATTTTCCGGCGGTCGATGTGGAAGCTCTTCTTTTCGAGCGCTTCGGCAATATCGCCGGCGGTGACCGATCC
>PMSZ01000183.1:0-3692 GCA_003168235.1 Acidobacteriaceae bacterium | reverse complement strand
TTGGCGATGGTCGCTTCAATCGCGAGTTTTTTGGGCAACAGAAAATTCCGCCCGTATCCCTCGGCGACTTTTACGACCTCGCCGCGGTTGCCCAGCTTGGGCACATCTTCTTTCAGAATGACTTCCATGCATGACTCCCTGGTCGATGGTCTTCGGTCGATAATCTTTGGCACACACTGCGAACGACCAACGACTAGCGACCAATGACGATTTTGAATTTACTGCACGCGTCCGGCGAACGGCAGCAGGGCGATGTTGCGCGCCTGCTTGATGGCCCGCGACAGACGGCGCTGGTGCGGCGTGCACACGCCGGTCAGGCGCCGCGGAGTGATCTTGCCGCTCTCCGCGATGAATTGCGCCAGCAGGCGCACGTCTTTGTAATTGACCGCTTCGATCTTCTCGACGCAAAACTTGCAAACCTTCTTGCGGCGGAAAAACTTGCGGCCGCCTTCGCGTGGACCACCGGGACCTCCGGCGGGACGCGGACCGCGTGGTCCGCTACGCTCACGATCTCCGCCGCTACGCTCGCCGCCCGCGCTTGATGTTCTGGTTTCTTCTGCCATGGTGCTCCTGCTTTCCTGAGACTCGTTAGCGGACGGGCGAAACGCCCGTCTCTTCAGTTATGTCACGCGATGTTGTTACGCGATATCGTTACGCGACGACGTCACGTGATATTGCCACGCGACGACTTGCAGTCCGTTAAACCGGCGCCGATGCCGGCGCTTCCGGCGTCACTTCGGGTGCCGCTGGGGTTACCGGAGAGGCTGCGGCGGCTGGCTGCGCGCTGACTTTCTTTTTCGCGTCGCGGAGCTTCTTGATCTTGTCCAGTCGCTTCAGTTCTTCGTCGGTGCGGACGGTGAGGAACTTGATCACCGGTTCGGTGACCCGCAGGCGGCGTTCAACTTCGTGCACAACCGCGCCGGCGGCGTCGATCATCATCAGCACAAAAATGCCGTCGTTGAACTTGCCTACCTTGTAAGCGAGACGGCGCTTGCCCCAGACCTCGCTCTTCGAAGTCCCGCCTGTCGAGGTGACTGAGGATTCGAGCGTGGCAATCAGCTTGTTCAGGTCCTCTTCGACCATGTCGGGCCGGACGATAAACATCACTTCATAGTTACGATTCATTCGTTATCTCCAAAAATCTGTCGCTAGTCACTCGTCGTTAGCCGTTCGGGAGCCATGTTGTCCGTCTGCCTTTGCCAACGACCACCGACTATCGATTATCGACCAAACGACCGCCTCTCACTCATCCGTCTCATTCTTGCGATTGAACCGGTTCATCGCCGCTGCCGGCCCTTCTTTCAAAATCACTTCTACCGCTTGCGCGGCGGTGTCGAGGATTTCATCCACGACTTTTTCCTGCGCCTTGCGAAACGGTGTCAAAACATACTTCACGCCATCCGCAACTTTGCGATCGGGCGCTATTCCCAGCCGAATCCGCAGGAACTCGTCGGTACCGAGCGCGCCGAGAATGGATTCCATTCCGTTGTGCCCCGCCGAACTTCCCCGCTGCCGGATGCGAATCGTTCCCAGCGGCAAGTCCAGTTCGTCGTAAATCACAATCAGGTCTCGCGTCACATCGACCTGATGTTCCGCCGCCAGTTCCACCACCGAAAGCCCACTCAGGTTCATGTAGGTTTCCGGCTTGGCCAGGATCACCGTTTCCGGGCCGATCGTTGCCCGCGCGGTCAGTGCCCGGCACTGGCGATTCCTGACTTCGATCCCGAGGTCATTGGCAATCCGATCGATCGTCAGGAACCCGAGATTGTGCGGCGTGAACTGGTACTCGATTCCGGGGTTGCCTAAACCGACAATCAGTTTCACGCTTGCAAGCTCTGTTATTTCTTGTCCTTCTTCTCGGGCTTCTCAGCCTTCTCGGGCTTGGCCTTGCCTTTGGCATCGCCCTCGGCTTCGCCTTCACCCTCAACTTCCTGTTTGCCCTTCTTGATGACTTCGGGCTCAGCCGGCGCTGCTGCGGCATCCGCTGCCACCGCTTCCGGAGCCACCACCACTTCTTCTTTCACCGTGGTGATGTGCGCGATCATCTGGTTCTCTTCGGTCAGGAACTTCAGCTTCGGATCGTGCGGCAGATCTTTCACGCGTACTTCTATGCCGAACACCAGATGGCTGATATCCACCTCGATGTTTTTCGGGATGTCTGCCGGCAGGCACTCAATCTCGATCTCGCGCAGCAGTTGCTCGAGAATGCCGCCTTCGGTCTTTATACCCACGGCCTCACCTTTGAGCACAACCGGTACGGTGACGGTCAGCCTCTTGTCCATGGCGATGCGCTGCAGATCCACGTGAAGCAGGGTGCCTTTGATAGGTTCGAATTGCCAGTCGACGATCATGGCCTTCACGCGGTCGCTGTCGAGCGTGAGATCGAAAATCGTGTTGTGCCCGCTTTCCGAGCGCAGAATGCGCAGCACCTGCCGCGGATCGACCGCGACCGCCGCCGCGTCTTTGCCTGCTCCATAAAGAACGGCGGGAATTTTTCCGCCCACGCGCACGCGCCGGGCGGCGTTCTTGGTACCGGCCTCGCGCTTCTGCGCTTCCAGAATGCTGATATCAGTTGCTGTCGCCATAATTCCGTTTCCATCCTTCGTTAAAATCGTCGCTGGTCGCCGGCAAAACCTGTCGTTCGGCAAAACTTTTCAGCGCTGGCAAATCGCGAACGGCTAATGACCAGCGACCAGCGACCAACGACCTTTTTAAATAAACAATCTGCTTACCGACGTCTCGTCGTGATTCGCCTGAATCGCGCGGCCGATCAATCCCGCAATCGACAGCACGGTGATCTTGCCGCCTTTTTCCGTGCGCGCGGCATCCGCTTCGGCGCTCAGCGGAATCGTGTTCGTCACCACCACCTGCTTGATGACCGACTGGCGGATGTTCTCGACCGCCGGTCCCGACAGCACCGCATGTGAAGCGCAGGCATAAACCTCGGACGCTCCGTTCTCGACCAGAGCGGCGGCAGTTTTCACCAGCGTGCCCGCAGTATCGATCAAATCGTCGATGATCAAGCAGGTGCGGCCGTTGACGTCGCCGATCACGTGCATGACTTCGGCGACGTTCATCTCGACGCGCCGTTTATCGACAATCGCCAGTGCCGCATCGACCTTCTTGGCAAAAAATCTTGCCCGTTCCACGCCGCCCGCATCCGGCGAAACCACCGTCAGGTTCGGCAAGTTCAGCTTCCTGAAGTGGTCCACCAGCACCGGTGAAGCGAACAGGTGATCCACCGGAATATTGAAAAATCCCTGCAACTGGGGCGTATGCAAATCCACGATCAGCGCCCGATGCGCACCCGCCGTGGTGAGCAGATCGGCCACCAGTTTCGACGAAATCGGACTGCGCGGCTTGTCCTTGCGGTCCTGTCTCGCGTACCCGAAATAGGGCATCACCGCCGTAATTCGCCGTGCCGACGCGCGCTTCAGCGCGTCGATCATCAACAACAGTTCCATCAGGTGCTCGTCCACGCTGGTGCTCTTATTGCTATTTCCATGAGACGCGCGGCAAGTCGGCTGCATCACGAACACATCGCAGCCCCGCACGTTCTCCTGAATCTGCACATACGCCTCGCCGTCGGCGAAGCGGATCACCTGCGCCTGCCCGCGCTGCATCCCGAGAAACGCGCAGACCTCATCCGCCAGCGGCTCGTTCGCCGTGCCGCTGAAAATCTTGAACTTCTC
>PMSZ01000416.1:1186-13586 GCA_003168235.1 Acidobacteriaceae bacterium | reverse complement strand
GCCAGCAGCCAGTCGAGGTAGTTGCGCGAGACCGTCGACTCGGCCGACATGGGCGGCATAGCTTCCAGTTTCTTGAGTTCCTGGATCGCCTTGTCACGCACTTCTTTCGGCATTCCGGCGGATTCGACTTTCTTTTTTAGTTCGTCGAATTCGCTTTTTTCGCCACGGCCCAGTTCCTTCTGGATGGCTTTGATTTTTTCGTTCAGGTAATACTCTTTCTGCGCTTTTTCCATCTGCCGCTTGACCCGCGACTGGATGGTGCGGTCCATGTTCAGCTTTTCGATTTCCACGTCAAGTACGTCGCCGATGCGGTTGAGGCGCTCGGCGGGGTCGAAAATCTCGAGCAAGCCCTGTTTCTCTTCGATGGCCAGCTGCAGGTTGGCGGCGATGGTGTCGGTCAGCTTGGCCGGATCTTCCATGCGGACGGCCGCGATCATGGTTTCGTAATTCAGCGACTGGCAGAGCTTCACATACTGCTCGAACATGCCGGTGACGCGCTGCATACCAGCTTCAATCTGCGCCGTGGTCTCGGTGGCATAGCGGGCCACGCGGACGGTGGCTTGCAGAAATCCGTCGGCTTCCACCACTTGCAGGATCTTGCCGCGCTCAATGCCCTCGACCAGAACTTTAATATTGCCATCCGGCAGTTTGAGGCTCTGCACGATGTTGACGATGGTGCCGACCTGAAAAATGTCGTTGGCCTTGGGCTCGTCGATCGAGGCGTCGTGCTGTGTGGCGAGAAATATCTTTTTGTCGCTGGCCAGAGCTTCTTCGAGCGCGCGAACGCTCGACTCCCGGCCCACCACGAACGGCGTCATCATGTAAGGGAAGATGACCACGTCCCGAATGGGCATCATGGGTAACTTCTTGCTCTCGAATTTTTCCTTAGGGTTCGACAAACCGAGGTCTCCCGTCTTTCTGGTCTTTAATTTAGTCCTGCTAGCTTGCCGCTTTTTCGATCATGGCCAGCGAGACGTTGCGTTTTTCCACCATCTCGCGGGTCACTTCAAATTCTTTTACCTTTTTTTGGCTGGGCAGACTATACATCAGCTCGAGCATCAGTTCTTCGAGAATCATGCGCAGCCCGCGCGCACCCACTTTGCGGGCCATGGCCTGGCGTGCGATGGCGCGGTTCGCATCGTCGCTGAATTTGAGACGAACGTTTTCGAACTCGAACAGGCGCTGGTACTGTTTGACGATCGCATTCTTTGGACGGGTCAGAATTTCCACCAGCGCGTTTTCGTCCAACTGCTGCAGCACGCCCATCACCGGCAGTCGTCCGACGAACTCGGGGATCAATCCGAATTTGATCAAGTCTTCGGGCTGCGCTTCTGAAACGAGTTCGAAATTGCGCTTGGAAGAGGCCACGGTCTGCTCGGTTTCTTCTTCGGCACCGGTGCGGAAGCCAAGCGCCTTTTTGCCGACGCGGCGACCGATAATTTTTTCCAGACCGACGAAAGCTCCTCCGCAGATGAAGAGGATGTTCGTGGTATCGACGGGCGTGAATTCCTGGTGCGGGTGCTTGCGTCCACCCTGCGGCGGGACGTTGGCGATGGTGCCTTCGAGGATTTTTAGGAGCGCCTGCTGCACGCCTTCGCCTGAAACGTCGCGCGTGATCGAAGGATTTTCGTCCTTGCGGCCGATCTTGTCGATTTCGTCAATGTAGATGATGCCGGTCTGGGTGCGATTGACGTCCCCCTCAGCCGCCTGCAAAAGCTTGAGAATGATGTTCTCGACATCTTCGCCGACGTATCCGGCCTCGGTGAGCGTGGTCGCGTCAACGATGGCGAAGGGAACATCCAGCATGCGGGCCAGGGTTTGCGCGAGCAGCGTCTTGCCGGTGCCGGTCGGACCGATCAGCAGAATGTTGGACTTGGTCAGTTCGACGCCGTCCCCGGTGCGCTGGCGGTTCATGTAGATGCGCTTGTAGTGGTTGTAGACGGCGACGGCCAGCTTCTTCTTGGTTTGTTCCTGCCCGATGACGTATTCGTCGAGGAAGGTTTTCACTTCCTGCGGCTTGGGCAGTTGATTGGGAACGGCAGCGGCAGGCGTGGCGGTGCGGTCGTCTTCGAGAATGGAGTTGCAGACGGCTACGCACTCGTCACAGATGTATGCCCGGGGATAATCGCTCGGCGACGAGATGAGTTTGGCGACTGCGTCCTGCGACTTGTGGCAGAACGAACAGCGCAGCATCTCCTCTGAACCCGATCTGGTTTTCACTCGGTCGTACTCCTTTTCTACCTACCCACGCTCACTTTTTCGTGCGGCCTTCTTCCAGACGATCGTCACGAATTCACGTCACGAATTGCCGATCATATCCTTTATCGCGTCTTATAGATGATATCGTCGATGATTCCGTACTCCTTGGCCTGCTGCGAGTTCATGATGAAGTCGCGTTCCACGTCCTTTTCCACTTTATCGAGCTTCTGGCCCGTGTGCTTGGCCAGTAACTGATTAGTAATCTCCCGCATGCGCAGGATTTCGCGGGCGTGAATGTCGATGTCGGTCGCCTGGCCGGAGAGTCCGCCCATCGAGGGTTGGTGGATCAGGATGCGCGAATTCGGCAACGCGAGGCGCTTCTTGGCTTGGCCGGCGGAAAGTAGCAACGCCGCCATCGAAGCAGCCTGACCAATGCAGATCGTCGTGACGTCGTTCTTCACGTATTGCATGGTGTCGTAGATGGCCATCCCCGCCGTGATCGAGCCTCCTGGCGAGTTGATGTAGAGCTGAATATCCTTCTCCGGATCTTCCTGCGCCAGGAACAGCATCTGCGCGATCACCAGGTTGGCGATGTTGTCGTCGATCGGCGTGCCGATAAAAATGATGTTGTCGCGCAGCAGCCGGGAATAAATGTCGTAGGCGCGCTCGCCCCGTCCGGTCTGCTCGATCACCATGGGTACGAGCATCATCTGTGCGTCTTTATTAGAATTGGAATTAGATTGCACGTTCAGCCTTTCCACACTCCTGCCCTGAAACCGGTTGTCTTGCTCAGAGGAGGATCGAAATGTCCGCGTTGTATTTCATGATTAACTACGCGGACTGTTGATACAGAAATTCGAGGGTCTTTTCGTTGCGGATTCTTGTTCGTATCCTATCGAGGCCCCCTTCCGGTGTCAAACGAGCGCGCACTGCTTCCGATGTCTGCTTTGACTGCCGGGCCAGCGCTTCGATTTCGTGATTCAATTCTTCTTCGCTGACCTGGATATTTTCTTCCTCCGCCACTCTTTCGAGCAGCAGCGCCGCTCTTACATCGTGAATTGCCTGCTCGCGCTGTCCTGCGCGCAGACGGTTCAAATCCATTTTCTTCATCTGTTCGGCGGTCAGGCCCTGCGCTGCTAAAGCACGCAGACCCCGCTCCAACCGGATATCGATCTGCTGTTCGACCAGCGACTCGGGCACTTCAAAGTCGTTGCGTTCAATCAGTTGCCCGACCAATTTGTCTTTGGCCGCGTGCTCGGCTTCGTGGCGCTTTTCGGACTCCATCTGCTCGCGAATCGCTTTGCGTACATCGTCCATCGTCTGGAACTCGCCCAAGGTCTTCGCGAACTCGTCGCTCAATTCGGGCAGACTCTTTTGTTTGATCGCCTGTACTTTCACTGTGTACGTGAAGACCTTGCCGGCGAGCCGCTTGTCCTGCGTGTCTTCGGGATAATTCACATCGAAAGTTCGTTCATCTCCGGTGTTCGCGCCGCGCAAGTGTTCGGTGAACTCCGGCATGGTGTTCTGGCCCGCGATTTCCACGAGCACTTCATCCATGTGTACGGGCTGGCCTTCGCCCGGCTTCGTTTCCTCGGCCTTCGTTCCCGCCTTGGGATGGCCATCGAGTGAGACCTGCGCGAAATCTCCATCGGCAAGAGCGCGGCCTTCGACTGGATTGAAACTGGCGTGACGCTCGCGCAAATCGGCCAGAGCCTGGTCGACGTCGGCGTCGGAAACGGCGATCTCGGGTCTTTCGGCGCGCAGTTCCTTGTAGCCTTCGAGCTTGATTTCGGGCAGCACCTCGAAGGCGGCTTTGAAGCGCAACGGCTCGCCATCGTGCAGGTGAAGGTCGGTGACGCGCGGCTGCGATATCGGATGCAGGCTGAGTCTCTCGGCCTCCTGCCGGAAGAAGCGCGGGATGAGCGCCTCGACCATATCGGTCTTGATCTCCTCGGAAAAGCGCTGGCGGATAATCGATGCCGGAACGTGGCCACGGCGGAAGCCCGGAATGCGGGCTACTTTCTGATATTTCTGGATCAACGAATCGGTCTGGCGGTTGACATCGGCCACGGGAATCTCAATGGAGATCTCGCGCCGGGTCGCGCTCTCTTTCGTGGGGCCGCCGCCTGGACCTTGGCCCTTCTCCGGGCTTTCGTTCGTCGTACTTTCTTTTACCTCAGCAGGGCTCACAGTTACCTTTCCAGCGCGACAGCGGCAGCAGAGTCGTAAAGGGAATTCCGCTACGAGACACCGTGCCGCAACCTTGAGTGTAAAGACTCTCGAAGAGCAACGTCAAACGGCGGAGGGTGTTGTGCGACCCACTAAAGTAATGAGCGTGACCTCTGGTGGGCAGTTGAAACGCACGGGCGGAGTGACCACTCCGATCCCGCGGTTGGTATAAACCTGCAGGCCGCCGACTTGATTGAGGCCCATCGAATATTTTCTGCCGAGATGCGGCAGCACAGGAGCGCCGTATCCGGGAATACGGACCTGGCCGCCATGGGAGTGTCCCGAGATTTGCAGGTCGATGGGATACCTGGCCACGTGGTCGGCGAAATCGGGTTCGTGCACGGCGACGATTTTGGTTTCGGTGGAGGGCACTCCCCGAAGAGCCTTGTCGATGTCATTGGCCCCTGCATAGACGTCGTCGACGCCGACGATCCAGATGCGCTGGCCGTCTCGCTCCAAAGGGACCGACTGGTTCCGCAAGACCTGCAGGCCATGGCCATGCAGGGCGTCGGCGACGATGTCGGGATCGTTCCAGTGGTCGTGGTTACCGAGGACAGCGAACAACGAAGACCGGTTCAACTGCTGCAGGACTTCGGCACAAGGTTCGGCGTGGCGGGCACCGGCGGGTCCGTTCGGCTCGAACAGCGGGTGCGAAACGAAATCACCGGTGAGGATGGTGAGATCGGGTTCCAGCGAGAGCGCGAGACGCACGCCGCGCTCGACCTGGGTCTTGCCTACATACGGGCCAAAGTGCAGATCTCCCAGGACAGCGATGCGAAACCCGTGGAACGCTTCCGGCAGATTTCGCAGGCCTATGGTGACGTGTTCGGCAACCAGAGAGTGCGGCTCAAGCAGTAAGCCGTCGACGGAAACGGCAGCGCCTACACCGACCGCTCCAAGCAAAGCTTGTTTAAGAAAGCGTCGACGGTCCAAGAGCTGGGCTGGCCTCAGAAGTTTTCACTCTTACATTATAGGGGCAGATTTTTATGTAGCGCGGATACTCTTGTCCGCGGTCGTTGCTGTTGTTCTTGCTTCTTGCGTCCCGCCCCACCCTGCTCCGGGAGACTTGTCCCGTCGTACGTTTTTCGCGGAGAAGAGTGTCCGCGCTACACAACCAAATACAATAAGCGGAATGGCCGCTCCCAACTGGCTGAAAGTCTTAAACGCTGAAGTGATCGCGTGCACCCGCTGTCCGCGCTTGGTCGAATATCGCGAGCGGATTGCGCGGGAAAAGCGGCGCGCTTACCTTGACCACGAATACTGGGGCAAGCCAGTTCCAGGGTTTGGGGACGTGCAGGCTCGCGTGCTGGTGCTCGGACTTGCACCCGGCGCTCACGGCTCCAATCGCACTGGCCGCCCGTTCACCGGAGATGCCTCGGGCAGATTCATGTATCCGGTGTTATACGAAACCGGCTTCGCCAGCCAGCCGACGGCGACGGACCGAAACGACGGGCTGGTGCTGCACGATCTCTACATCACCGCGGCGGCCCGATGCGCTCCTCCTGATAACAAGCCTCTGCCGCAGGAACTGGCCAACTGCGCTCCGTTTCTGGAGCGCGAACTCGAAGGACTGAAAAATCTGCGAGTCATCGTTGCCCTGGGAAGAATCGGCTTCGAAGCCTATCTCAACTACCTGCTGAGAAATAAAGTGATTGCCGCGAAGAAGCAGTATGAATTCCGGCACGGCGCGGAATATGTAATGCCGGATGGACGCGTGCTCGTGGCGTCCTATCATCCTTCGAACCAGAACACGCAGACCGGCAAGCTGACCAAGGCGATGTTCACAAAGATCTTTCAGAGGGCAAGGCGGCTGGCCGACCGCGAGTAATCCGAGGTGGCCAGCGCCGCAGAACTGGACGCAACTTCTCAGGTCAGTCTTGCCTTAGCTGGTTCACCGTAGCTTGGTCACCGTCAGCTCGAGCTGGAACTGCCGCTTCGAGTTCGGATCGTCGACCACTCCCATCAACATCGGTTTGTCCAGCACCACCACAGTGCTGCCGCCGATCCTAAGTTGCCGGATCACCGGGTGCTGGTCGTGTCCATCGGCCTGCTCCGGCATTGCGAAGCTGCTCATTTCAGCGTGGACAAATACTTTCAGTTGTCCGTCGTGTGCTGTCTGGGTCCGGCCATCGATTTTCGTGCCCACGTCAATGTATTCCACCTCCCCTTGTTTGGCTTCTACCGGTACGCGCGTGCCAATCTTAAGTTCGTTGGAGTCGTTTTCATTCCCGTTCACAGAATACCGCCGGGTGTTGATCTTCTTGCCGTCCTCCAGTTCATTGATGGAATAATCAAGGCGGTAAGCGGATGATGGAATCGGCGCCCTCGGTTCGGCGCTCTTGGTTGAACTGGAACCAGCTGAATTGGCGCCGGTTGAACCGGAGGTGGATGAACTCTGCGATTCCTGCGCCCGGGCTTTCTCAGTTCCGCTTGAAAATACGAACGCGATCATCAGAGCGCCCGCCACAACCATTTTCTTCGTCGTTGTCATTGTCGATTCTCCTTAGAATTTGCGCCGCCCGTTCTCGAAATCTGAATCCTGAAATGTCGGCCGTATCTGAATCCTCATTCCATGAATCTCACTCCGTGTCCCCTTTTGCGGCCTCGGCGGCTTCTTCTGCGAGGTCGCGCTCGAGCGCCGCTGCCCCGGCCTGCGCGACCAGAGCCGCAGTTGCCGGATATTTCGCCACGTAGCTCATCAGGATTTGCTCCTGCTCGCTCAACGGCTGCGGCGAGGGGAACTGGTCAAGTTTTGGCGTGGCTGCCAGCGTTTGATTGCTGGCCAGCGGGATCTCATCACGGCGCTCTTTCGCTTCCACAGCCAGATGACTTTCGCCGCCCTTGGCGATGGTTCGAATGGGGAAGGTGCGAACCGGGGCTGGCTTGACTAAGGCTGGCTCGACTGCGGCCGGCTTGATTGGTCCTGCCTGCGCCGTTTCCCGCTGAGTCATGGCCGATTTTTTCGCTGTCGTCCGCGGTCTTGCTTCGCGACCACTTTGCCAAACCCACACTGCGACTACCGCTAATACCACAGCTGTTACGCTCCACAGGGGTAACCACCAGCGACGACGCCACGCCACCCGCGTTCTTTCGGACTGTTCTCTCTCAATCCGCAGGCTGGCCAGCACTCGATTCTCCAGGCCGGGCCGTGGCTCGGCTTGGCCGTATTGGTGGAGCGCTGATTCCAGCCACTGGTCAACCTCGCGAGCTTTGTCATTCGAATGCGTCGGATTGGTCGGATCGGTGTTCATGTTCGTTTCCTTTTTGTGAAACCAGTTCTGATCATTTCCCCGGCCCCGCCGCAGCCAGGAGCTTGTCTCGTAGAATTTCTCGTGCTCGGAAGGAGCGAGAACGCACGGCGGCTTCGCTGATCCCGAGCATGCTTGCGACTTCGCGCGGCGCGATTTCCTCGAGCGTCGAGAGCACTAGAGCGTCGCGCAGCGAAGCGGGCAATGCCGCAATCAGGCGCTGCAGCGTCGTGCTGCGTTCCTGCTCCAGAAGAGCGCGGTCAGCTCCGTGGCCGGGCGCTGCCAGCGTTGCCACAGCTTCGTCGGCGCCCGCGTCTGTGTTCTCCCCCAGCTTGGCCATATTTTTTCGGCGTTCGACCGCCACTCGCCAGGCAATTCTGGCCAACCAGGCCTTTTGGTCATGGATGCCGGTCATCTTCTTTCCGTAGCGGAGAACGCGCAGGAAAATCTCCTGCGTAGCGTCTTCCGCATCGGCCGGACTGCGTAACACGGAGTAAGCGATGCGATAGACGAGACGCGAGTGCTCGCGGACGGCCATCTCCAGCCAGTCGCTTCCCCGGGTCTCGCTCGCCTCTTGTTGCCGCGGCAAATCTCGTTCTGTCAAAGAGATGGCCTCGGCCGCCATTGCGGATTCTGCAATCACGCGCTCTCCTGTTTATGAAGAACGGTCACCGGTCGGGTTCGTTCGCAATAAATTCGCTAAAGCAGGTTACTCTGCTGCCGATGAAGAAACTGGGCGGATTTCGTGGTAAACCAACACCTCTGGGCCGGCATGGGGGATTCGGTTGCCGCGGGATGCGCCGCCCTTTTCCTTTGAGATGGGGCTTGTGCGGCTCGATGCGAGACCGCAGTCGAGACAAGCTGCGTCTCTATGGGAAATTGCGCAGGCTGGAATCCGGTCCAAGCTGCTCCAAACCCTCGCCCGAAATCCTGCGGTCAAAAGCCCGGAGTCAAAAGCCAACGAACACCGGCTCGGGCTCGAGGTGAACGCCCCATGCTTCCCCCACACCGCGCTGAATTTCCTGTTGCAGCGCGATGATGTCGCTCGCTTTCGCCTCGCCGCGATTCACGAGCGCGAGCGCGTGTTTGTGCGAGATTCCGGCGGGTCCGTGTTCGTATCCTTTACGAAAGCCGGAGCGTTCGACCAGCCATGCGGCGGAAACCTTATGTTGCGCGTCAAGCGCCGGATAGCTTGGAATTTCCAGTTCTCTTGCTGCGGCGCGCTTGACCAGGTCGCCGAACTGCGTCTGACTGAGTACGGGATTCTTGAAGAATGATCCAACGCTGCGGCAATCTTCGTCGCCGGGAACAAGCAGCATGCCTTTGTTGCGCCGAATTTCGCGGACGGCGGCGCGAACTTCCGCGAGGGACGGTTTTTGGACGGCGCTTCCCGCGGAGCGCCCCGTCGCGCGGTCGGAAAAGTATTTTTGCAGGTCGGCGTACTTCAGACTGGGAGCGCCGCCTCGCTTCAACCGGTAATTAACTTGCAGGATGATGTAGCGTCCGCGCTCGGTGGTGTTGAAGATGCTGGAGCGATAGCGGAATCCGCAGGCAGGGTTGGGGAGGACGACGATGCGACCGTCGCGCAAATCGAGCGCGCGTACGGATTCGATGGTGGCGGAAACTTCTTGCCCGTAGGCGCCTACGTTTTGCACGGGCGTGCCTCCGACGCTGCCGGGAATGCCACTGAGGCACTCGACCCCCGCACAATTTTGCACGATTGTCTGCGCCACGAAGTCATCCCAGTTGACGCCCGCGCCCACCATGAAGAGCACGGAGTTTCCTTTGGCATCAGTTGCGTTTTGCGTCTTGATTCCGCCGAGCGCAATTCTTAGCGCGAGGCCGGGCCAGCCTGCATCGGCAATGACCAGATTGCTTCCCCCGCCCAGGACGAACAATGGCAGGTCGCGGGTTCTGGCGAACTCAACTGCTTCGCGAACGTCGTCTTCCAGTTTCAGTTCCGCGAAATAGCGCGCCGTTCCACCCACCTGCAAAGTGGTTAACGGCGACAGGGGAACATTTTCCTGAATCGTCATCTCTTGCAAATCGTTCTATATTGAATTGAGCATCTCATGTCTGGCAGGCGAAGGCATATTGAGAAGCGGGTTACGGTGCAGACGGAAGCCGGTTGCGTTGCAGGCGGCGAAGCGATAGGTACTTATAAATTGTCATCCCGAGCGCAGCGCGGGATCTGCATTTTGTCCCGGACTGCAGATCCCGCGCTCCGCTCGGAATGACAAGACGAGAGTAGCTTCATTACAGGAGAATTTATGTATCCCGAAATTATGGTGGTTCCGATGCGTGAAGAACTGACGCGTCTGGGAGTTGAAGAACTGCGTACGGCTGCCGATGTGGACCGCGTGCTCCAGGGCTATCCAGGCTCGACGATGGTGATCGTCAATTCCATTTGCGGATGCGCCGCGGGCCGTATGCGTCCGGCGGTGCGGCTGGCGCTGCAACATGCGACCATCCCGGCCAACGTTGTCAGCGTATTTGCGGGACAGGATATGCAGGCGACCGAACGCGCGCGATCTTACTTCACCGGATATCCGCCATCGTCGCCGTCGATTGCGATTCTGCGCGATGGCAAGCTGGTTTACATGATGCAGCGCCATGAGATTGAAAGACGCGAAGCTCCGGCGATTGCAGCCGATCTGAAAGCCGCCTTCGACCAGCACTGCGCGGTGGCCGCAGCGCGATAAAGCGCTATGACCTGCATGAAGCGGGCCTTCTCCCAGCTCGGACGGGCCCGAGCCCGTTCCCACAAGTCTCGAACCACGCGAACTCCCACATTCTTGTGGTTTAATTCCGTTTACATGAAAAACCACAAGCTCTTTCTCTTCCTGCTTTCACTTGCGTTGTTCTCAGGGACATCCTGGGCCGCGGAAGTTTGGGTCACGCCTTCCGCGCAGATCGATGCGGTCTATCCGCAGGTGGAATCGCTCTATTTCGACTTGCACCGAAATCCCGAACTCTCGTATCACGAGGAGAAAACCGCGGCCAAGATCGCCGAACGCTTGCGCAAACTGGGATACGACGTCACCACCAACGTCGGCGGCACGGGCGTTGTCGGAGTATTCAAGAACGGGCCGGGGCCGGTCGTCATGTTGCGTGCCGAACTCGACGCTCTGCCGGTGCCGGAGAAAACCGGTCTGCCCTACGCCAGCCATGTCACCACGCACGACGACCGCGGAGTTGAGGTTCCTGTGATGCATGCCTGCGGGCACGATCTGCACATGGCGATCGGCATCGGAACAGCGGCGTTGCTCGTCCAGAACAAAGACCGCTGGCACGGGACTTTTATTTATGTGGGCCAGCCCGCCGAGGAGCGCATCGGCGGCGCGAAGGCCATGATTAAAGATGGCCTGTTTACTCGCTTTCCTAAGCCCGGTTTTGTCTTTGCCGTGCACGACAGCAACTCGCTTCCCGCGGGCAAAGTCGGATACACGTCCGGTTTCGTTGCCTCAAACTCCGATTCGGTGAACGTTACCGTGTACGGCGTTGGAGGACACGGCGCAGAGCCGCAGGAGACGGTCGATCCGATCGTGATTGCCGCGCGGACTATCCTAAGTTGGCAGACGATTGTGTCGCGCGAGACCGATCCGCAGGATCCGGCAGTGATTACAGTGGGCGCGATCCACGGTGGCACCAAGAACAACATTATTCCGGATGAAGTGCTGATGCAGTTGACGGTGCGGTCCTACAAGGATGAAGTACGCAAGCATCTCCTGGCTTCGATCGAGCGGATCGCAGATGCGGAAGCGGCGGCGGCCGGGGCTCCGAAGAAGCCCCGGGTCGAAATCATGGACGGTACTCCTTCTGTGTACAACGACCCTGCTACCACCAACCGTCTGGTCGAGCGGCTGAAGCAGGTCTTGGGAGATTCGAACCTGGTCCTCGAACCTCCGTTTATGGCGAGCGATGATTTTGCCGAATATCGCTCCGGCGGAATGCCGAGCGTCATGCTTACGCTGGGCGCCGTGAATCCGGCGAAGTATGCGGAGGCAAAAAAAACTGGAGAGCCGATTCCCGGGCCTCATTCTCCTTATTTTGCGCCCGATCGCGAACCCAGCCTCAAGACTGGAATTCAAGTAGAGATGGCCGCGATTCTCGAGTTGATGAGCCGGTGAGTTTGCCGCATGACGTGGGATTCGGTAATCTCTAGCGATGCCGTTTCGCGGGAACAACTGCCTCTCTGATTCTGTCAGCGTCACAAACTTCGAGCCAGAATTCCGTCGGTTGCCGCCTTGGTGTGTTGCGATTTCAATAACCGTTCGTACCGCGCTCGTGGTTGCAGTGATCTTCCTCGGCTTGGCTGCCGCAGCTTTCGCCCAGAACGCAGACGCGCCGAAGCCGCAAACGCAAGCGAGTCCGTCGCCAGCGGCTCAAACTCCCCCCGGTCAGGCCGCTCCCGATCAGACGGCCTCTTCGACGCCACCGAAGCCGGTGGCGATATTCAACCTGCTGCAGAAAAAGTCGATTGTGTTTCCCGACATCGCCTACAGTACGGAGCGGCTTTCGACGGGGCAAAAATTCGAACTGTTCGTTGACAACAGCGTGTCGGTGAATGCGTTCACCTGGTCCTTGCTCGGTTCGGCTGTCGGTCAGGCGGACAACTCTCCCACGGGATGGGAACAAGGCTGGGATGCATATGGCAAGCGGTTCGGGTCGTCGATGGCGCGGGGAGCGTCGACCGAATTCTTTGGGACGTTTGTGCTGGCTTC
>PMSZ01000416.1:0-1156 GCA_003168235.1 Acidobacteriaceae bacterium | reverse complement strand
CGAGGCTGGGTGGGCCGATGCTCGCGGAAGGTCTGGCCAACGTTTACTATCCAGACCGCAACCGCACGGTCGGAGACACCTTTCTCCGCTATGGCCTGGATCTGGCCAGCCGCGCCGGCGGGAACATGTTCCGCGAGTATTGGCCGATTTTGCTGAAGAAGATGAGCCATACGTCGGGACCGGCGGCCAATTGACTGGGTGGGAAAAAGGCAGCGTAAGCTTTCCGCGTTTGCATCTAAGCAGGCAATAGCGGTCGTGGCAAAATTTTCAGTTTCCTCGCGTCACGACTGAGGTTTCCAGGAAAACAGGAGATGGATATTGCGTAATCGGATACTAGTGTTGCTGTTTTTTTTCGGACTCATCACATCGGCGGCGGCCCAATCCGGGGTGACTGCATCGACTCCACCGGCCGCTCCATCGGCTGCGGCGCAATCCAGTTCCGATACAACCGCTGAGCCGAAACCAAGTTTCCCTCGTTACAACTTTAGTTTCGGCGGCGGGATTGCCATCGGCCGCGACGACGTGGCTTCTTTTGTTGGCAACTCTCCGGTGGTTTTTGTCGGGGTCGGCAGGAACCTCACGAAAATGTTCGGCGTTGATGCCGAATATATGTATTACAACCTCAACTTCAAGGGGAGCGTGCAGAGGGAGCAAGGCTTGCCGGACCAGAGTGGACACATGCAGTCGTTCAGCCTCGACGGCATCGTGAACGTGCCCAAGCATATTCGCAGCCTGGGTGCCTATGGAATTTTGGGCGTGGGTTTCTATGATCGCCACGTTGGCTTGGCCCACGCTCAGTATCTGCCCAACGGTTCGCCCTGTTATCCGGCATGGACATGGTTTGACATGAGCTGCGTCTATAACCCGGCCATCTCCGGATATGCAATTGACGCGCTCCCGGCGCTCGGGGAATATATGTCGTCGGAGTCGAAAATTGCCGGCGGCTTCAACTATGGCGGAGGAATTACTTACAAGCCTGGTTGGTTGAGTCCTCTCGGCCGTGCCAAAATCTTCGTGGAATGGCGTTATCATCGCGCCTATCAGTCGGACAGCAAGACCATCGGAATGCCCATCACAGTGGGGCTGCGTTGGTGAACCAACCGGATGTCTCGTTTGACCGGGCCTGATTTGGCCGGGCAACGACGCACGGCGCTTC
>PMSZ01000365.1 GCA_003168235.1 Acidobacteriaceae bacterium | reverse complement strand
CCGGCGATAGTGCCGACAACTTCGGGCCAGTGGGAGGCGTCGAGCGCGGCGGCGACGGGCTGCGCGCTGCCGACTGTTGTCTTGACCACCAACAGGTTCTGCGCCTGGCGAATTTCAACCACGAACTGCCGGGCCAGATGCATGACCGAGGGCAAGACACTTTCCGCTCCACGGCCTTCGCCCGCCCGCCGATAGCCCTCGGAACCCTTGACCAGCTTCAGTTCGCGGATATCGCGAGAAAGCGTCGCCTGGCCCACGCCGAAGCCCTTGCTTACAAGCCGGTGCTGCAGCGAGTCTTGGCTCTCGACCGGTCCTTCGTCGAGCAAATCGAGAATCGCTTTGTGGCGGGCCATCTTGGACATGAATAAAAATGCAACTCTATGAATAAGTATCCATTTTGGGAGAGGACTGTGTCAAGCGGGAAATGATGCCATCGGACGGGGAGTAACCGGGGAGTGGTCAACCGCTAGCTCTGATTGGAAACCATTGGTGAACGGTCGGTTCTCGGTCCTTGCGCTCCCCGGATACCCAGTGGAGGACGGATTCTTATCTGGCAGGGATCTCGAAGTCTACGCCGCGATCGTCGTTGGCTTTTTCGGTCGCTTTCAGGTCAAGATCTGCCAGCTGGATCTTGCGGGTGCGGCCGTCTTCGAAATCGAAAAGCGTGTCGCCGACGATGGCGTAGTTGAGAACGTCGGACTGGTGACCGTCCTTGAAAACAAGAACGGTGGAAGGCTGGGCGACGACAGGTTCGTCGGCAACTTCGGTCACGGGCTGCGCGGCATTGCGGCTTCCGGCGGATGGTGCGAGAGGTGGTGCAACGCTGGCGTCGGCATCGGCCGAGTCGTCATCAGATTGTGGAGCGTAGGGAACGTAGACGGGCTCCGGGACGCCCACGATGACGGCACTGTGGTCCTTGTGGTGGCGATGGTGGTTGGAGGCCGCCGATCCGGAAGTCAGAGAATCAAAGAACGATGAGCCGGAGGCCAAAGGCCCAGCTCCAACGATCGGCCAGCCGTTCTTGTAGTTTCCGCCGAAGCCGATCGAAGTGACCGACGGGGGAACGCCATTGAGGGGCCTTCCGCCAAACCCTATGGAAGTGACCGAGGGTGGTACGCCGTTTATCTGCGCACGGACGTACAAACACGCAGCGATGGAGATTGCCACCGCGACCGAGAACTTGAAATACGGCAGGAAACTGGATCGCATACCAGCCAGAGTGGGAAGATTCCCGGTAAACAGGGTACACCAATTTCGNNGTGAGGGGCGCGCGGGAAGCTATCTGGCGCAACTCGAGCACCCGGTGGCGAACGTAGCCGTCTTCGGTTAAATGCGCAGAAGCGCTGGCTTTACGGCTGGTTATGACCACCTGGTCGATGGGTCGCCGGTGGGAGAATTGCGGATCGCGCTCACGACAGAATTCACACGGTCGGCTCGATCGGGTATCGAAACGACTGATGACGGCTGCGTCAATGTGTTCCACGAAGAGTAGCTCCTGATCAAGGCGAATGGCACTTCGCCCGGCTTGGGAGGCAGAGTGACAAGGCTGCCTAAAATAATCTATCCGTTAGTTGACGCCTTTTTACTACAAGGGGTGGGAGTTGCACAAGCCCTCCTTGTCGGCGGGTCGACAACCTGCGTGGAGCGGCGATTTCTGGCATGATAAGGGCCACTCTTCCTACGCGAAAGTGGTTTGAGAGGGAAAATTTTTCCTGGAGAATGTGTGAACGCTGCGAATGCCAAACCGGGAACCGTGTTCCTGTTCGATGTGGACAATACGTTGCTCGACAACGATCGCGTGGCAGAAGATCTGAAACGATACCTCACGAAAAAAGTGGGAGAAGCGAGCGCGGGACGTTATTGGGAAATCTTCGAGCAATTGCGGGTCGAACTTGGGTATGCCGACTATCTGGGCGCGCTCCAGCGATATCGGGCTGAGCACCCCCGCGAACCGAAGCTGCTGGCCACGTCGCATTTCCTGATCGACTATCCCTTTGCCAACCGGCTCTATCCGGAATCAGTCGATGCGGTGGTTTATGCGCAGCGCCTTGGGCGGGCAGTGATTCTGAGCGATGGAGATGCCGTGTTTCAGCCGCGCAAGGTCGACCGCTCGGGATTGTTTGAGGTTTTCGATGGGCAGGTATTGATTTATATCCACAAGGAGCTTGAGCTGGACGATGTAGAAGCGAGGTATCCGGCGACGCATTACGTGATGGTCGACGACAAGGTGCGCATCCTGACGGCGATCAAGAAACATTGGGGCGCGCGGGTGACGACGGTGTTTCTGCGCCAGGGACATTACGCTCTGAATGCGGCGGAAGTGGCGCGGTATCCGAAGCCGGATGTCACACTTGAAAGGATAGGGGATCTGCAGAAATATTCACTGGAACAGTTGCTGGCCGCTGCGGGAAAGTGAAGCTTTAGCCCGCAGCTTCGTTTTCTTCCGACGGTTTGTCTTCGCCCTGTTTTTCTCCTTCCAGCTTTTCTTCCACTTGCGTGGCGCCGCTCTGGATCAAGTTTTCCAATTCGCGGCCCAGACTGGCGCGGCTCTCTTCAGGAAGATCGAGAAAGCGGAAGGGTTGGAAGCATCCCTTGGTGGCCCACATGGGAAACATCATCTGTGCGCGGCAACGGACACTGGTACAGCCGAGGTGGAACACGACTGTGACGCGGATGCCTTCGTCGAGTGGATTTTCCATCGAGGCCAGGCCGCCGTTCAGCGAGAGCTGGCTCATGCGGCCACGGATCTGACGTCCGTTCTCCAGCAGAATCATGGCGAGGATGGAGCCGCCAAGTTTAACTCGCGGGCTCCGTTGCTTTTTTGTCGCGATCGATGTTGCGGCCATTCTCTATCGATTTTGCATCACACGAGAGCGGGAGGGCAGATTACCAAAGTTTATCGCTGCGTCTGTTCCAAATCTCGCGCCGCTAACTCGATCACCGCCGACTCGTCTTCCAGCGCCCGGGCAACGCGGACGATCTCCTGCTCTGCTTCCGCGTATTGCTTCTGTTCAATTCCCTCGCGCACTCCCGGCACCGTTTTCACTCCATAGCCCGAATAAACTCCGGGAGCATACAGCAAATGCTTGTACCACGGACGCCGCGGCAATCCGTCGGCATTGGTAAGCTTGCGTTCGGTCTCGATCAGTTCGCGATTCAGAGCGCCGAGTTTGGCCGCGAACGCGTCGTCGCCTAAACTAGCCTGCTTCTGCGCCAGCGCTTGTTGGTAGTGCTTCGCGCTACGCGTCAGCGAGTCAACTGCGTTTTGCATCGGAGCAAAGTTCAGGTGCGGCGGAATCTCTTCTTTCCCCGGAGCAACCGTAGGGCGTCGCGGATCGAATGTCGCTTTGAACATTCCTTCATCCAGTTCCTGGTTGCGCTCGCGAATTTCCTCCTGCTTGTCGGCCAGCAACTTCTGCAGGTCCTTCGTGTACATCTCCACCGTATCTGCAAAATCCACGAAATCGAACGGCAGCACCTCCGCGTCGGCCAACCGCATCACCGAGGTTCCTACGGTTTGCGCCAACGCCCGTCCGTAAACAAAATTTGTGTCTGAGAAATGCGTGTACCAGTAGAAGTCGTCGTAGATCGAGTGATAAATGCCGCCGCCTTCGTCCTCGCCGCTATATTCCAAATCGAGCGTGGCGATTCCCAGGTGATCCAGGTACGCCGTAAAATCAGTCCCCGATCCCAGAGCGTTGATGCGCAAATCGGAGCGCTGTCGCAATTCCTTCCTGTCGTCGGCCGACTTTGCGCCCGCGATCGCATTCAACTGCGCTCGCTGCCACACCGTCATCCGCGTTTCCGGATCCTCAATATCGCGCGCCACTCCATTGATGAACTGTTCCAGGCTGTGCGACCCGCCCATGGTCAGAACCCCGCGATCGTTGCTGTCCGTATTGATATAAACCGCAGCATGTTCGCGCAGCTCGTCGGCATGGGTCTCCGCCCACTCCGTCGAGCCCAGCAGCATCGGCTCCTCGCCGTCCCACGCGCAATAGATAATGGTGCGCCGTGGTTTCCATCCCTGCTTCAGCAGCAGGCTCATCGAGCGCGCTTCTTCCAGCAGAGAAACCTGCGCCGAGATCGGATCCTCGGCTCCGTTCACCCACGCATCATGATGATTGCCGCGGATGATCCACTCATCTGGAGCGACGCTGCCGGGAATCTTCGCGATTACGTCATAGACCGGTTTGATGTCCCAATTGAATGCCACTTTCAAATGCACCCGCGCCGGCCCCGGTCCAACGTGATACGGAATCGGGAGCGATCCGCGCCACTCATCGGGAGCCATCGGCCCCGCCAGTGCGGTCAGCAGCGGTTGTGCATCGCCATAAGAGATCGGCAGCACCGGAATCTTCGTGATGCTCTTGGCATCTTTCAGCGCCAGACGCTTGGCATCAGGTGTTGCGCCGATCCCAGGGGTCAGCGGATCTCCTGGACTGTTCGAGGCAAAATCCATCACGCTGCCGCGCTGCACGCCATCGGGGGGCCGCATCGGCCCGACCGGAAAAACGTTATCGCGCGTGTAGCCGTCGTCTTGCGGTTCGGAATAAATGAGGCAGCCAATCGCGCCATGCTCGGCCGCAACTTTCGGCTTCACTCCGCGCCACGAGTGTAAGTACTTGGCGATCACGATTGCGCCCTTTACCGAAATCCCCAGCCGGTCGAGTTTCTCGTAATCCTCTGGCAGCCCGTAATTCACAAATACCAGCGGCGCGGTGACGTCGCCGTCAATCGAATAGGCGTTGTAAGTGGGCAGTTGTTCGTCTTTTTGATTTGAGGTCGGGTCTATCGCCAGCGCCGGCTCTTCCAGCTTGGCCGTAAACTTCGTCGGCGCAACCATCTCCAGCACGCGAATCTTCGGCGTCGGAAACAGAACGTCGAACCTCTCAATATGCGCGTCGAGTCCCCACTCCTTGAAGTGGGCAAGAATCCATTCGGCGTTGTCTTTGTCGTAAGGAGACCCGACATGATGCGGACGCGCACTCAGCCGCCGCATATATTCCCGCAAATTGGCCGGATCGGGAATCGCACGAAACTTCGCTTCCCAGTCACGTTCACTTTGACCGGCGCTGGGAGAATATCCGACCAGCGCAGCCGGATTCGCGGCGCCGGGGTCAGTACCAAAACATAAAGACGGAAAGATTAGCGTGAAAATCAGTACGATCGCCGCAACTGGTCGCATGCAACTCCTTTGCTTCGAGAGTTTGCCATTATAGCTGCAATTCCGCGATTGAAACGGCGATTGCCGTGACATGCCACCCCTGCTTGCGTTACGCCAGTCCCAGTCAGGCGCTTCCCCGAAGATGGAAAATAGAAATGGGCACGGAGAATAGAAACGGCCGAAACGACCGCGCCATCCGGCGTCCCTCGACCGAAAATGCTAAATTGAAGGGTTCATGTCCGCCCCTGATTCTCTCTTTGTTCGCGCTGCGAAGGCTCGGCCCACCGAACGGACTCCTGTCTGGTTCATGCGCCAGGCCG
>PMSZ01000030.1 GCA_003168235.1 Acidobacteriaceae bacterium | reverse complement strand
CCCAACCTGGACGCGTTGGCTAAAGACTCAGCAGTATTCACACAAGCCTACTCGCAGGCTCCGCTGACGCCCAGCTCGCATGCGACCATTCTTACCGGCACCTACCCGCAGTACCACCGGGTACTCACTTTCCCCATACCCCTGGACAAGGGTCTGCCCTACCTGCCCGATATTCTGAAGACGCACGGATATTACACCGGCGCGATTGTCAGCTCTTTGGCGGTCGACCCCAAATGGGGCGTTCCCGGCTTCGAGCGCGGGTTTGACACGTACGACGCCGGTTTTAGCTGGGAAAAATATACCCCGAAGACCCGCTACCAAACCTCCGAGCGCCGAGCGGGCGCGACCGTGGCGCACGCTGTGGCATGGCTGGACAAGCGTCCCCCGGGCCCATTTTTTCTCTGGGTCCATCTCTACGATCCCCACGATCCCTACGAGCCGCCCGAGCCCTATAAAACGCGCTATGCCAAAGCGCTTTACGACGGCGAGATCGCGTATATGGATTCGGCGCTGGGAACGCTCTTTAAGCAACTCAAAGCGCTCGGTCTTTACGACGGAGCGGTGATCGCGGTAACAGCCGATCACGGAGAGTCGTTGGGGGCCCACGGGGAAGACCACCACGGCATTTTTCTGTATGACGAAACCATTCACGTGCCGCTAACAATCAAGCTGCCGAATCATCGCGCCGCCGGGAAACGCGTCGAGAATCGGGTGGAACTGGCGGATATAATGCCGACGCTGCTCGAAAACGCGGGAATTGAGGTGCCGAAGGAAGTGCAGGGTGCGTCGCTGCTGGAGTTGATGAAGACGGGACCGGAAGGCGAGGCGGCGGCCGAGGCCTGGCGCGACCGGGCCGCCTATTCCGCGGCCGATTACGGGCATGTGGCCTTTGCCTGGAGCGCGGAGCAGTCGTTGCGTACCGGGAAGTATTTGTACATTCAGGCGCCGCGCCGCGAACTGTATGACATGGTCGCGGATCCGAAGGCGCAACACAATCTGGCCTCGGCATCCCCGGCAGTGGCGGATACCTTGGCCGGCAGGCTGGCGGATTTCCTGCAGAAGACGACCAACACGCGGGAAATGCCCAAGACCTCCCCCCTTGACCAGCTAAACGTGCGTAAGCTGACGGCGCTGGGATACATCGCCACCGGCANNCGGATCAACGATTTTCTTCAGGATTACCAGTGCCCCAAAGCCGTGCCCTTGCTGCAAAAAGCGATTGCTGACGACCCCAACATCTCCGTCGAGCATTACTTTCTGGCTGGATGCTACATGGAGGCCGGGGAGTACGAAAACGCGGCGGCGGAATTCCGCAAGGCGGTGAAACTGGACCCGGCTTTCACCTCGGCGGAGATGAATCTCGGAAAGGTGTTACTGAAAATCAACGATTACGATGGAGCTGCGGCTGCGTTCGAGCAAGTTGCCACCTCGCAACCACACTTTGTGGACCCGCACATTTTCCTGGTGGTCGCCTACGCCAAGGCTAACCGCGTGCCGGAGGAAATCAGGGAGTGCAGGAGGGTGCTGGCGGCCGTGCCGGAACACTTTGGAAGCAACCTGAATCTGGGACGGTTTCTGGCGCAATCGGGGGACCTGGAAGGGGCGATCCCAAGTCTGCAGAAGGCCGCCTCATTGCGGCCCACCAACCCCGCGCCACATATTTATTTGGCCGACGTTTACGCCAAATTGGGACGCGAGGAAGATGCGAAGCACGAGAGTCAGGAAGCCCAACGCCTGGGCGCGGTGCAAAATTATCCCGGCCCGGTCGCACCGCCGGCGNNTTTTTTCCCCGAGCATGCTTTTCGCGAGCATGCTCTTCGCGAAGATGATGACCGAAGGAGAGTTCGTCTGACGAGGGTTCGTCCAGCTATGACTGCGGTTCGTTGGTTGTCGTGCGGGTTATTGTTTGTTGCTCTGACGACGGCTGCGCTGGCCGCGCCTCCCAAAGCGCCTGCTCCGCAGCAAAAATCTCCTAACATTATCCTGATCACGCTCGACACCACGCGCGCCGACCGCATGGGATTTCTGGGTTCGAAGCGCGGGTTGACGCCGAACCTCGATGCTCTGGTGGCGCAATCGGCGGTGTTCACACGCGCCTATGCTCAGGTTCCGCTGACGCCCAGTTCGCACGCAAGCATTCTCACGGGCACCTATCCGCAATACCATCAACTGGCCACTTTTGGGGACTTTCTGGCGGCGGATCTGCCCTACGCCCCGGAGATCCTAAAAGCCCACGGATATCACACCGCGGCATTTGTCGCCTCGATCGCCCTGCAGCCGGAGGCACCCTACGCCCCTGGCTTCGACCGCGGGTTTGAGACCTACGACGCCGGTTTCAACAATGAAGGCCCGGGAGAAGATCGCTACACCACTGTCCAGCGCCGCGGAGAGGAAGTGGTGGCGCACGCGCTGGCGTGGTTAAACAAGCACCCTAAAGGCCCATTTTTTATTTGGGTGCATCTCTACGATGCGCACGATCCCTACGATCCTCCGGAGCCCTACAAGACGCGGTATGCTTCGGCGCTGTATGACGGGGGGATCGCGTACGAGGATGCAGCGGTTGGGAAATTAATCCGGCAACTGAAATTGCGCGGCCTGTACGAGGGAGCAGTCATGGCGGTGACGGCCGACCACGGAGAGTCGCTGGGGGCTCACGGGGAAGCTACACATGGGATTTTTCTCTACGATGAGACCATCCATGTACCGCTCTTGATTAAGCTGCCGATTAAACAAGCGCACGCCAGCGCCGGCGGAAAACGAATCGAAGAGCGAGTAGAGCTGGTAGATATCTTGCCCACGGTATTGCAGGCAGCGGGCATTGAGATTCCGAAGCAGGTGCAAGGAGAATCGCTGCTGGCGCTGATGAAGACAAAGCCGGGAGCGGGCGAAGCGAATCAGACTGAAGCTAATCGGACGGTAGAGCCGTGGCGCGACCAGGCCTATGCCGAGTCGGAGTATCCGCGGACGGAATTTGGCTGGAGTGCGGAGCGGTCGCTGCGGACAGGCAAGTATTTATATGTCCAGGCGCCGCGCCGGGAACTGTATGACCAGGCGGCGGACCCGGAAGCGGATCACAACCTGGCATCGTCCTCTGTAGCAGTGGCCGACACGCTGTCGAGCGAAGTGGAGGCTTTCCGGCAGAAGACAGCCAGCCGGCGCGAGGCTCCCAAGGCTGCTCTGGACCCAGAAGCACAGGAGAAACTGGGAGCCCTCGGATACATGGCCGCGGGCGCGGGCGTTGCGAAGGGATCTTCTGACAGTCATATTTCCGACCAAGGCGCCGATCCCAAGGACAAAATCGAAATTGCCAACATGATCCATCGCGCCGAGGTATTGCAGCAAGACATGCATGCCGATGAGTCGATTGCACTGCTCGAGCAAGTAATCGCCAAAGAACCCGGCCTGTCGCTCTATGGCAAGTTGGGCGGTTGGTTGATGCGGAAGCAGGACTACCAAAAAGCCGTGCCGGTCTTGCGGAAGGCAGTGCAAATGAATCCGGATTCGCCGGGAACTCGTTTCCAGTTGGCTAAGAGCCTGATGGCGATCGAAGACTTCAAGGCCGCCATACCGGAGTTGGAGAACGTCGTTGCGAAGACGCCCAATGCTATCGAGGCGCACAGCTTCCTGGAGCTGGCCTATGCCCGGACCAACCGCCTGTCGGAGGCCATCCAGGAGTGCAAGACATTACTGCAGCAGTACGACCCGGAGGACTACGGAAGCTATCTGATTCTTGGTCAGTCCCTGGCGCGGTCGGGAGATCCTCAGGCCGGGATAGCGACGCTTTTGAAGGCGGCCTCGCTTCAACCCCAAGATCCCCTGCCGCATCTCTGGCTGGCAGAAGTTTACGATCAGTTAGGCCAGAAGGCGGATGCTGACCGAGAGCGGGCTGAAGCCGAACGCCTGCGAAAGAACTACGAATCCGACGCAGGGGACCACACCCCATAGTACTACTGTGTTATAAACTGAACGCCTTTTGCTGAAAAATTTGTCCCTCTAGCATTCACTCATGAATGGATACGGAATCACTCGGTCGCGGCATTTCCTGCCGGATGGGGCGCGCGTCCAAACATGATACCGGTTTCCACTTCAACCGGCTGCCCGTCCAGCAGGTACCGCCTGAACTTCCATTGCCCCAGGGCATCGGCAATGGCCCTCGCCTGATCGGGAAATGCGCTGAGAAAGTGAATGTGTTTGACCTTGCCCTCTCGGTCGATGATGACGCGGACCGGAACTGGATTAACTCTATGCTCGTTAAATACCGGCTCCGCCCGAGCGATCACGTTTTCATCGCGTGCGTAATCCTTGATACACACAGGGACAGCACCTCCTGCCGTCCCCGCTGTGGCACTGGCTTCCGCGGGCAACTCCATCTTATTCATGTCCAGCATCAAGCTATCCAGCAGTTTGGTGTCACGGCTGGTCAGCACGATCTGCACCGCGTGGCAGCGGATCTCGGTAGCCAGAACATACCAATGCAGCTCCGCTACCGGAGACCAATAACTAAAGAAGGTAAAAGAGCGGCCGGCAATCCTGGTTTGCGTAAGCGGTCGTTCCACTTTGTAATCGGCCTGCAAATTGTCCTTCTCGTAATTGATGAGCTGCAGCGCGTTAGCCGCTGGCAGCGGCGTGAAGAACATGTCTTGGGCGGTGATCAAGATATTTCCTCGGGCTGGTCCCTTGAATGTGTCCGCCGGCCCGATCTGGGCCAGCACGTAGCGACCGGTGTCCGACGGTGGCGGTCCCATGTATTTCTCGGTCCAATCGGGAGGTAGAGCGTAAGTTATTCCAAAATACTGGTCGCGAAAGACGTTGTTGGTCACGTTCCCGCCTTCCGGCAAAGGAGTGACGGAATCACTCGCGCTCGACCAGGCGCCTTTCACCAGGATGACTCCCGTCGGCACTTTGGTCTGAGGCTGCGTGTTGTCGGAAAAGTCGCCGCCGCTCTGGGTGGCGCTTTGCGCTCTGGCATCCTGACCCCAGGCTAGCGACGAAACGGAGAAGGCCAGGGCGAACACGAGCAGCGAACTCGAAAATGGAGAACGCATAATTGCTCTTCGAATCCAAACATTTTCGAAAAGGCTGGCGAGACCTTTCCGAATCTCGCCAGCGAGCGTGCATCAAACGACTACAGGGAGCGCAGGAAGTACAACACCACCTGCTGCTGGGCGGGGCTGAGGCCGAAGAAAGTCTCCTCCACGGTGGTGGCTTCGCTGCCTTGGCTCGCGTGATCCTGGATTGCCGTGAGCAGGTTCGTAGTGCGGCCATCGTGGAGCAGGAAGATTCGTTGTCCCAACCCCCACAAAGGAGCGGTGCGGAACTGGTCGCCACCCGCGCTGCCTTGCGAGACGTTATCCGCCAAGCCCGTGCCCATGTGATGGATCTCAAAGTCCGAGAACGCAGGCACCGGGGCATTGCTCAATGCGGGAACGAAGTTCGATACTTGCGTCGTGCCCGGGGTCGGATTGTGGCAGGTTGCGCAGCCGATCGAATTAAACAAGTTGCCGCCCTCGGCGATCCACTCTTTGGGGACCTGATATCCGTTAACCAGCACTCCACCCGGTGGCGGCGGGGCCAGGAACCGCATGAAGTTGGCAATCGCCGAAACATCATCGAGAACCGCTGAGTTCGGCGCGGCGGTTGGATTGGACCTGTCTTCGGGATAGCCAGTTCCGGAGAGATTCAGGCAGCTCGGCGGCAGCCCGAGTCCAAGCTGGTCTTCCTCAGGCAGCGGACGGTCTTGCGGGAACAGCTCGTTGCTGATACCCATCTCCACGTTGAAAGCTTCACCGGTAAAAATGTGCAGCGACTTATTCTGCGCCTTCCAGCCGAAACGGCTGATCGTGCCGTCGTTGCCATCGCGATTGAAGGAGCCGGCGATGCCAAAGTTGTTGTTGAGATTGGCCACCTGATTGTTTAGCAGGGTTGAGTCGTCGAGGTTCTCGACCAGGCCCGCGCCAAAGACCGGCGTTGGAATGCGGAGAATGACGTTGTTGGCCGCCTGGGCCGCGGCGAAGTTCGGCTGCGGCAGAATGCTGGCGCTGTTGCAGGTGCCGGCATCGGAGCGCCCAGTAATCGTGAACAGGTCTTCAACGCCTCCATTAGGAGCGTTATAGTTGACCGTGCCATTGGGATTAAAGAAGTATGGGAACCGCGCTTCAACGGAAGGACCATCGGCCGTAAGGAAGGGCGGTGTGATGTTGCCCGGGGCGACACCATTGCTGGGGTTGGTGAACTTGAATTGCTGATTGACGCGAGGGCCGGTCCCGCCGAAGTTAGGTTGCGCGTGACATGAACTGCAATTATTCGAATTAAAGCGCGGTCCCAGGCCGGGGCTGAGGACGGAAACGTGCTTCACTACCTAGAAGCGAAAGAGACCATCCGTGAAAAAGGGGTAGAAGCCGTTCGGGTCATTCCCCGGATTGATGAGCGTCCCGCCTGTACCGCGGTTGGCACTCTGAACTCCGTGGTCGGTTTGAGCGAATGGCATTCCGGCGAGAAACAACACTGCCCAGGTTAGAACTGATGCGAGTTTCGTCTTGATCACGATTCCTCCTTCAGTCAGTAATGCGTTTTCTTCCTGGGGCCAGAAGCTCGAAGAAGGAGCACGCACGCGTAGTCCCGAGGATAAGGGAGAAACCGTCGTCTCACGTTCGTGTTGAGTTGCCGCATCGCAGTCGAACCTCGTCAACGCTCCGGCTGCGGGTTGGGCCTCTCATCGAATCGCATGCGGCCCGCTCATTTATGGCCGAGCCGCTTCGAGTCGGCTCTAGGCTTGGGGGGAAAGCTTGGCGGGCATGTTAGCATTTTTCTTATGGGATGTTCAAGCTAAATCAAATCAACAAGTGTCGTTAGCACACGATATGTCCGGTTGAGATAGCA
>PMSZ01000266.1 GCA_003168235.1 Acidobacteriaceae bacterium | reverse complement strand
TCCCGGGTTCTTGTTGAGGATTTTTGAATTCGGCCAAGTCAGTAGCTCGCAGTTCGTTGTTCGCGGTTCGCAGTTTGCGCCGCAGGGCGGCAGGCCGAGGGCTTTGCCAGATTGCTCACTACCGGGTCATAGCCGCCTTTTGCCAAAGGATGACACCTTAACACGCGCCATGTAGATAGCAATCCGCCGCGCAGGACGCCGTAACGCTCGACAGCTTCGATTGCGTATTCCGAACAGGTCGGCACGTAGCGGCACGACGGCGGAAAGACGGGCGAAACCCAGCGCTTGTAGAGCCGCAGGAATCGGAGCGCGACGGACTTCATGGGGTTGCCTGTCATAAGTTTGCAGGTTCTAATTTGCAATTTCTAATTTGTAATTTGCAATTTCCGCTTCGGATCTTTCTTAGCTGCTTCTGTTGTTACAATCTAGTTTTCTTACGTATCTTACGTGTTTCTTACTGGGCAGAGCGCGAGTTATTTAATCCGACCGAGCAGCTTCTTCGCAATGGTATCGAAGGCGCGGCCCACTTCTTCGAGCACGAGCGAAAACTCCAAGTTCAGGACCGACTTCTTCGGATTGATCACGACATCCACGGCGGGGGCTCCTTGTAAAACTGCCCGGCGCTGGCGGACGGCTTCGCGGAGACGCCGCCTGATACGGTTGCGATCGACAGCGCCGCCGAGTACGCGTCCGACGGTGAAGCCGACGCGCGCGCCTGCATCTATCTTCTGATCGGACTTGTGATCGAACCTCTGATCGGACTTCTGATCGGACTTCTGATCCGACTCGTGATCCGACTTCTGATCCGGTGCAGCGATTTCCGGACGGCACAGGTAATAGACGGTCATGTGCGATGAAAAGTGTCGCCGGCCCTGCTTATAAACACGATCAAAGTCGGAATGTTTCAGCAAACGCGCGCTGCGTGGAAAGCCAACCGCGGGTTTGGCCACGGGCTCGGAAGCTTGTTGAGAACCCGGTTTCGGAACGCTGGCGCTCACCTGCTCACAATCCTGCACAAATGACGGCCTTTTTATTGCCCGTGGGGGAGAACTATTCGCGGAAACCTGGCTTCACGGAGACGCGTTTGCGTCCTTTGGCCCGGCGGCGCGACAGCACCTTGGCTCCGCTCTTGGTCTTCATGCGAGTCCGGAACCCGTGCTTCTTCGAGCGCTTGCGCCGGTTGGGTTGAAAAGTACGTTTCGGCATCGAAAATCCCTGCTCCTGACTGAATCAGCTGGATAAAGGCAAACCGTAAGTATAAATGAGGGCGAGGGTATGGGCAAACGGCTGTCTGCGGTTGGTTTGAAAATTTCGCCTACAACTTCCGCAAAATTCATCGTAAACTTTAACGAATGACCGGTGTGCGATAACCATGGGCGACATATTCCGACTCCTTCGGGCGTCTCGTAAAATCCGGCTTGGGATACTGGAACAGAGGCTGCTGTCGGCGATGTGGCAGCGTCCGGACGGGATCACGATACGGGAGCTCCGGGAGCGGGCTGACATCGGGCGCGCGTATATCACGATTGTGACAACGCTGAATCGCCTGCGGAAGAAGGGGTTGGTAGACCGGATCGCGGTCAAAGGAAGCAAGGTGCTGACCTTCCGATACGTGTCCCGGTACACGAGGGCGGAAGTAGAGCGAGATGTGGCCAGCGATGCCATCCGTCAGGTTCTGGGTCTGGGCGTGGCCGGGCCACTGCTGGTTTCAGGAATGGTCGAAGAAATCGGCGAGCACGATGCCGAGCTGCTTCAGGAGCTTGGGCGTCTGGTGGATAAAAAGCGGCGTAATAGCCGAAAGTAATTTAGGCGAACATAATTGGGCGAAGGTGTATCATGGTCGCCGTTTCTAATTCTTAAATAACGAACCAGGAGAAGAGCCGGAGAAACCCTGATGTTTGTCCTGCTTGGAGTGACTGTCTCGCTCGATTGGTTCCTGCTGCTCTACTGTCTGCTGTCAATGCTGGTAGAGACGGTATGGCGCTCGCTGAAACCTTTGCATGTGGCACAACAGAGCGTGGCCACGATACTGTTCGGGTTGCGGATTCTGCCGCTGGCAGCCTCGCTGATCGTTACATTCGCTTTGGTGGTGCCGTCGTTTCGGCTCATGGAACCTCTGCCGATGCATGAGGGCATGGGCGCAATACCTCTGGCGCTCGGAGTTTGCGCTCTCCTATTAATTGCTTGTGGCATTTGCCGCGCAATCGCAGCGCAAACCAGGACGACACGAGCCGTGACTTGCTGGCTGGAAGGCGCGCGCCCTCTGCAGGTCAATAGCAACTCCACCGCCACGTTTCAGTCTCGACGGGAGAGTCCACCGCTGATTGTGGTGGGGCTGCGCCATCCGAGAGTATTAGTTTCAGAATCTACGGTTGCGCTGTTAACTGCAGACGAGCTCCGCATGGCGCTGAAACATGAACTTGAGCACATGAAGTCTTACGACAACCTGAAGAGGCTCATCCTGGCTTGTTGTCCCTTTCCCGGCATGGCCAAGTTGGAGAGTGCGTGGTCGCAAGCCGCGGAACTGGCCGCCGATGATGCGGCGGTCTCGAATCAGCGTGATGCTCTTGACCTGGCAGCAGCATTAGTCAAACTTTCCCGCCTGGTTCCCAAAGCGCCTCCGGTCTGCAGCGCAGGCTTCGTGGCTGGCTCGGTGAGCGAGCGGGTCGCGTGTCTTCTGGAGTGGGATGAAGCGAGCAAGTCGCGGCGGGTGCGAATCCGCACCTGGTTTGTAGTTCCATTTGCGGTAGCGGTTTCGTTGTTGATGACAGTTGCGCACCGCCCGGTGCTGACGCTCACTCATGAAGTGACTGAGTGGGTTGTGCGGTAGGCTCCTGCATTATTGATATTCCATCATTGATGCTTCTTCGTTGATATTCGCTGTGCTCACCCGAATTTAGCGACAACTAATGTGAAGCTGTAGTTGACGTCATTCAGTGGATGCCGTCTGCCATGTAGATAGGAGCTTTGCGGCTATTGGCGAAACGGCAATCGCGAGCAAATAAAACAGCGATATGATCACGACGGCAAAAGCGACGAGCTCAGACGTATGTCGCGCCATTCCGGTGATGAGTGCTCCGATCGGGGCAAATCCATAAAAGTAGATGAGCAAATCGTTGCTGCAGCAACCACCCGCATGGCAAGAAACGCTATGGCCATGCTCAGCATGTGCAGGGGAGAAACTCCGATCGCTCCGGCTGACCAGGGGTTCAGATAGATTTTTCCGAATGAAGCTACCGGGTGATCGAGCCATTTTGTCTCCACTTGCTGCGCATGATTTACCGAGAAGATGACGCATGCTGTCATGACTACCGCTCCCGCGAGGTTGACGATTAACGCGCGAGCCGGCAAATACGATTGGCCGTTGCTTACGAATGAGTTTCCCTCGTGGGCTCCGGATCGCGACAGCGCAATCATGGTCGTCGACAGGTCCAGGAACGCAGCCAAAGAATAGAGGACCAGATACAGGATGACTGCAAGCACGAGTCGGCGCAATTGGGGTTGACGTGGCATTTGCGGCCTGCTTCGGTAAAGGTTTCGATCGTGACTTCAGGATACTCGGGCTGCGATGCTATCACGGAAAGCCGACTACGGCTGCATAGAGATCAACCTCCGGTTGGTTCCTGACGCTGCGGCTTGATGGTGCCGGGATCGTCTCCAGTAAATCAATGCGTTGGGCTCGGTACGTTTGAGCTCGGTACAATGAGCTGTCTGCGACGAACTCATGAACCTTGACGACACCATTGTAGCGATTGCGACTCCGGCGGGGCGCGGAGGGATTGGGGTGGTGCGGCTGGCGGGGGCGGAAGCGCGGGCGATTGCGGTTCCTATGTTGCGGTTGAAGCGAGAGATGGAGCCGGGGTGTGCGATTTTTGGGGAGCTCGTTGAACCGGACAGCGAACCGGGCAGCGAACGCGACACTCGCATCGACGAAGTTGTGGTGACTTACTTTGCCAAACCGCATTCTTACACTACGGATGACATTGTTGAGATTTCGGCACATGGGTCGCCGGTGGTGCTGCGGCATATTGTTGAGCTGTGTCTGGCGCGGGGAGCGCGGTTGGCGGAGTCGGGCGAGTTTACGATGCGCGCGTTTCTGAACGGACGGCTGGACCTGACGCAGGCGGAAGCGGTGCGCGATCTGATTGATTCGCAGACGCTGTTTCAGGCGAAAGTTGCGGCACGGCAGTTGGGCGGAGCGCTCTCGCATCGAATTAGTCCGATCAAGCGAAGTTTGGTGGAGCTGATTGCATTGCTGGAGGCGGGGATTGATTTTGCGGAGGACGACGTTTCGGTGGCGGCGGACGCGGTGATTCTGGAACGCATCGCCAACATCAAGGAACCGCTGCGGGAACTGGCGGCGACGTTTACTTTTGGGAAGATCGTGCATCAGGGATTGACGCTGGCGATTGTGGGGCGTCCGAATGTGGGGAAATCAAGCCTGTTTAACCGGCTGGTGGAACGGGAGCGAGCGATTGTGACGGCGCAGCCGGGGACGACGCGCGATCTGGTGAGCGAAACGGTCGCGATCGGCGGGATTCCGGTGGAGCTGGTGGACACGGCGGGGATTCGACTGGCGCGGGATGAAGCGGAGAGCATGGGAATCCGGAAATCGATGGAGGCGCTGGCGGAGGCGGACCTGGTGCTGGTGGTGGTCGACCAGACGCAAGACTTGACGCGGGAAGACACCGAGTTGCTGAGTCAGGTGGGAGGTCGGCCGTTGATTGTGGTTGCGAACAAGGTGGACTTGATGGGCGAAGGGTTGCGCGCGGCGGCGCGGGAGTTGCTTTCTGAGCGGGAAAGTATTTCTACGTCCGCGCTGACGGGCGAGGGGATTGGGGAACTGCGCGAGGCGATCCTGCGGCATGTGGGTGGAGAGCTGGCGGTGCAGGCGGAGGGTGGGTTGCTGACGAGCGTTCGCCATCGCAAGCTGGTCGACGGCGCGCTGGCTGCGCTGGACGGGGCGGAGAACGCGGTGGCGGGCCGGGTTCCGCATGAGATGTTGCTGCTTGATCTTTATGGTGCGCTGCGACCGCTCGACGAAATTACCGGTGCGACCACGACGGATGACATTCTGAATCTGATTTTTGGGACGTTCTGCATCGGAAAGTAAAAGCCCCATCCTTCGTAAGAAGTCGGCGAAGGATGGGGGCGACGTCGCGAGATCGATGAACGCGGCGGCTGGCTATTCCAGAAACATGTTGATTTCCGTTTTGATGGTTGAGGTGCCGACGGTGGTGGTTACGGTTGCGGTGGCTTTGCCGGAAATTGGGTTGACGCAGGTTTCGGTGCTGCCAGCGCAGAATCCGTTACCCGGTCCGGTTTGTCCCAGGGTGCCGAATGCGGTGTCATCATAAATGACGACAACCGAGCCTGCGGGGAACGGGTTGGGGCCGAAGTCATAGGCGCCGGTGTCGAGGATGTAGTTCTTTCCCTGCTTGATTACGACGGAGATGACGAGATCGTCAGTGGTGTCGCCGGTGTCGTCTTCATAGAACCAGAAGATCTGACCGCAATTTGCGCTCGAGGCGGAATTCGCATCGCAGGCGCTGAGCGATTGCGTGAAGGCGGGCTGACCGACTACGACTCCACCGGTCGCGATGGTGGAACAATCGGCGCCGTTGGCGTTCTGGTTGGGGAAGCAGGGCCACTCGTCGTTGCCTCCGCCATCGACTGGCGGCAGAACGCCGAAGCCGGCCATGAGCTGCTCGAGAACCGGCTTTTCTTTCGCGCCTTTTGGAACGCGATCCGCCTGCGCGGGGGATACAACCTTGAACTGCAAGTGATGTGGACTCTGTGCCAGCGCTTGCTGCCCACCAACCGTGAAGGCAACAATCGCCATGATAACGACGACTGGAAGCAATAGAGATTTCTTCATGGATCCCTCCTGAGAGATACGAAGCTGGGAGAACGGAGACTTCGTTGAGGGAGTATGGGAGATGTTTATGGGCGTGTCAATCGGGATTCGGACAATTCGGCGTGGCGGATAAAGGATGATCAGTGTTGTTGCAATATGTTGCACATGGCAGGGTGAGAGTCGGTGGGGTTCATCATTTTCGTTACGGGCGTAACTTGGTACTCGCGGCGGTAGGCAATGAAGATGATATGAGCCATGTCCACGAGAACTCAAAAGGCCCCAGCCCCGCCGCCATCGGAGGCCTCGCAAGCTCTCTCGCTGCTGGACGAGCGGATTCTGGCGCTGATCATTGGGCATACTCCGCTGGCGAAAGTGTTGGACACAATGTGCGCGGAGATCGAACGGCATTATTCGGGGATGCTGTGCTCGGTGCTTCTGCTTGAAGCGGACGGTGTAACTTTGCGGCCGGGAGCGGCGCCGAGTCTGCCGGAAGAATACAACCAAGCGATCGACGGCGTGAAAATTGGACCCTCGGTGGGGTCGTGTGGCACAGCGATTTACCGCAAGCAAGCCGTTGTTGTCTCCGATATTGCCAATGATCCATTGTGGGCAGACTTTCGGGATCATGCGCTGCGGCAGGGATTGCGCGCGTGCTGGTCGACGCCGATCCCAGCGCAAGACGGCAGCATGCTGGGGACGTTTGCCATTTATTACCGCGAGCCGCGAACTCCGGACGCTGAACATTTACGGCTGATTGCGCACGCTACACATCTGGTCGCGCTAGCCATTGAGCGGGACCGGGACAAGACCGAGCTGCGGGCGGCGGAGGACCGGTACCGCACGCTGGTGGAGCGCTTGCCCGCGATTACTTATGTAGCCGAACTGGGGGCGGACGGGCCGTGGCACTATGTGAGTCCGCAGATCGGGTCGATTCTGGGATTCTCGCCGAAGGAGTGGCTGGCGGAGCCGATGAACTGGCTGAACCACATCCACTCCGAAGATCGTGAGATTGCGCTGGCGGCGGAGAAGCGCTTTATCGAGACGCAAGAAATGTTCCAGGCGGAATACCGCATGTTTGCTCGCGACGGCAGAGTGCTGTGGTTCCGCGACGAGGGTGTGATGCTGCAGGGGGCGGCGGATGATCGCAGACCGCTGATGCAGGGCGTGCTGTACGACATCACCGAACACAAGCGGCTGGAGGAGCAACTCCATCATTCGCAGAAACTGGAGGCGGTGGGACAGCTCGCGGGAGGAGTGGCGCACGACTTTAACAATCTACTGATGGTGATCCAGGCGCACAATGAGCGGCTTCGCGGGCGGCTGGCGGCGGGCGACCCGGCGCACAAGGATGCAGAGGAGATTGAACGCGCCGTGACGCGGGCCACCGCGCTTACGCAACAACTTCTGACATTCAGCCGGCGGCAGGTGTTGCAACTGCGAGCGATCGAATTGAACGGCATTTTGAGCGAAGTGACGAAGATGCTGCATCGGCTGATTCCGGTGAGCATTGAGCTGAAGATCTCGCTGAATGCGTCGCCGGACCGCATCAAGGCGGATCCGGGGCAAGTTGAACAAGTGTTGATGAATCTTGCGGTGAACGCCCGCGATGCGATGCCGCAAGGCGGACAGCTGGTAATTGAGACGAAGAATGTTGAGCTTTATGAAGCGCAAGCCGGAGAGCAAAGCCGAATTCCGCGGGGGAAGTACGTCGTTCTGACAGTGAGCGACAACGGTATCGGAATGAGCGGCGAGCTTCTAGGCAGGATTTTTGAGCCGTTTTTCACCACCAAGAAACCGGGCAAAGGAACCGGCTTGGGTCTGGCCATTGTTTATGGAGTCATCAAACAAACCGGGGGCTGGATTACAACTCGGAGCGAGCCGGGGCGGGGCACGACGTTTGACATCTATTTTCCTCCGGCAGTAGAAGGAGACAGTGGGCCAGAGAGCAAGGCTAAGGCTGGGGGTAAGTCCCGCATATCTGAATCCAGGTTAGCTACGGCATCCGCTGCGCGAGGAACGGAGACGATTCTGCTGGTGGAGGACCAGGACGGGATCCGCGACCTGGTGGGCGAGTTCCTGCGGAAGAGCGGTTACAGGGTTCTGAGCGCGGCGGACGGAAATGAAGCGCTGCAGATGGCTGAGGAACAGAAGGGTCCGATTGACCTGCTGCTCACCGACGTCGTTATGCCGAATCTGGGAGGTCGAGAATTGGCGCTGCGCCTGACGGAGCCACGGCCACAGATGAAGGTGTTGTTCATGTCGGGCTATCCCGACCACGGGACGTGGAGCAGCGAACTGGTGGACGACTCCGCGTCGGTGTTGCAAAAGCCATTTGCGCTGGAAACTTTGGCGCGCAAGGTTCGGGTTCTGCTGGACAACTGAGCTGGCAGGCGATGTACCCCGGGCCGAAGCGCCCCAAGCACAAGAAAATTGTACGAAAAAAGTCCCAGACTCAAGTTGCAGAAACCTGAGGCTGGGACGTTAATTCGGGCAATTTCTCATGAGCGACTCGGTCTGAGACGCCACAGGAAGATGCTTCGAGTGCTTACTCGAAGAAGATGGTCCACTTCTGAGTTACGGAATACTTCTTGGTCCATTTGACGGTGTAACAGGGCGCTGGGACGCTGCCGCATACCGAGGCTTTCGTCTCCTTTGTGTATTTGGGCGTGCCGACTTCGGTAATCGCTTCGAGGGTAGCTGCTCCCGCGACGGGATCGCCGCAAGTCTTGTTGGCTTGCACGACGTAAGTTGCTCCTGGGTTGGCTGGTGATGTTAAGGGGTAGTTGAAGTCGGCATCGCAGTTGCCGGTGTTTTCGCCGGATCCGGCTCCAGGCCATGTGCCGAAGTTCTGATCGCCGTAAATGATCACATCGGCGGGCGGAGTCGCGCCTCCGAATGTGTTGGGGCCGAAATCAACCTCGCCCGAATCGGCAAGGACAGTTGAACCTTGCGTGACCACGACGGAGTAAAGCAGCTCATCGGTAGAGTCGTTGGTGTCGTCTTCATACCAGGTTTCGGTCTGACCGCATGGCAAGTAAGAGGTGCTGCTGGTGCCGTTGGTGTCGGAGTCGCAGCCATAGCCGTTGCCCGAGCCCGAAGTGTTCTTGAGCTGCCAGACGTAGGAGGGAGCACCCAGGGCTGCAGCGCCACCAGGGAAGGTAATGGAAGGATCACCGATGGTGGGGCAATCGGGATTGCCGGATGAACTGCCGAAGCAGGGCCATATATCGCTGCCGTCGGAATTCGCACCGATGGTCGGGTAGCCTTGCGTAAATGCGGCCTGAAGTCCGTACAGATTGTCGGCCGGTGTCACTTCGGGGTTGTGGATGGCGCCGTCCGAGTTTGTTCGTGGCACGACCTTAATCTGGAAATGATGGTGGTTTTCTTGCGCAGACGCGAGCTGTCCGCAAACGAAAAAGGCAACGATAGTGAGACAGGCAAAGACTTGAAACAAGCGCGACTTCGTCATGGAAGATCCTCATAGGGGGAGTACGAAGGTGCGCGCCCAACAAGTATCAGGCCAGCCGAAATGTCTGTCAAACGCGGTTGGGATGGTCGGAGTTGCCTGCTGGTCTCGTTTGCTTTCAGGCTGATTGGCTGCGCGCATCTCGTGCGTAAATGTGCGAAGATGGGGCGATTTTCGAGAGGAGTCCTCAAGTGGCCAATGCGTCGCCGCAGAATTTTTCGCAGCACACACGATGGGATCCGCTGTTTCACTTTTTCATCCTGCCGGTGTTCGCCATTTCGTTGGTTGGGAGCATCGTTCTGCTGGTGATGAGGCCGGGGATGCATACGGCCTGGTTCCTCATTTTTATGATCGCGGAGCTGATACTGATTTTCAAAGTGCGGCTTTATCCGCTCAAGGTGCAGGACCGCGTGATCCGGCTGGAAGAACGGTTGCGGCTGATGACATTGCTGGAACCGGGGTTGCGTCCGCGGATTGGTGAGTTGACGGAAGGGCAGCTAATTGCATTGCGGTTTGCGTCGGATGCGGAACTGCCAGCACTGGCCACGCGGGCGCTGAATGAGAAACTGGCGGGGGCGGAGATCAAGATGGCGATTCGGGGGTGGCGACCGGATGAGTGGAGGGTGTGAGGCAGACGCGCGGCTGGACAGGGGAGCATATCTCTCGCCACGCTCTTGTATCGTTGCCGTTTAGTTTGGTGGTTCCAGGGCCGCGCTTTTCTCTGCGATCAGTTTCCTGATTTTTTCTACGAAGTCGGCGGTGGGCAGGTCTTCGGTTTTTTCTTTCCCTCTGGTGCGGACGTTGACTTTGTTGGCTTCTGCTTCTTTATCTCCCACAACTAACAGGAACGGAACTTTCTGCATCGCGTGTTCGCGGATTTTTGCGTTCATTTTTTCGTTGCGGGCGTCGACCTCGACGCGCACGCCGACGGCTCTCAACTGCGCCCCTACTTTTTCCGCATAGTCGACGTGGCGCTCGGCGATGGGGATCATGGCGACTTGAACGGGCGAAAGCCAGACGGGGAAGGCTCCGGCGTAGTGTTCGATGAGGACGCCGAAGAAACGCTCGATCGATCCGTAGAGGGCGCGGTGGACCATGACGGGCTGTTTGCGGGTTCCGTCTTCGGCGACGTACTCGAGATCAAAGCGCTGCGGCAGATTGAAATCGAATTGGACGGTGGAGAGCTGCCAGAGGCGCCCGATAGCATCGACGAGTTTGATATCGATTTTTGGGCCGTAGAATGCGGCTTCGCCGGGGATCGTCTTGTACTCGATATTTAATTCCTTGAGAACTTTTTCCAGCGAGTGGGTGGCGGAATTCCATTGTTCCTCACTGCCGACAAAGTTCTTGCGGTCGTTCGGGTCCCAGGTGGAAAGCTCGGTCTGGAATTTGTCGAAGCCAAAATCCTTGAGGACGTCACGGGCGAATTCGACGCAATCGGCGATTTCTTTTTCGATCTGGTCGGGGGTGCAGAAGATGTGGGCGTCGTCCTGAGTGAAACCGCGGACGCGAAGCAATCCGTGCATGACGCCGGAGCGCTCATAGCGATAGACGGTGCCGAGTTCGCCGAGGCGTACGGGGAGATCACGATAGGAGCGCAACGAGTCTTTGTAAATAAGGATGTGACCGGGGCAGTTCATCGGCTTGAGGCGATACTCAGCGTCGTCGAGCTCCATGGCATCGAACATGTTCTGACCGTAGTAGCCCTCGTGTCCGGAGGTCTGCCAGAGCTGCTTGCGCATGACGTGCGGCGTGTAGACGAGCGAGTAGCCGCGTTTGACGTACTGTTCGCGCATCCAGTCTTCCATCTCTTTGCGGATGATGCCGCCTTTGGGATGCCAGAAGATGAGGCCGGGGCCAGCGAGCTCCTGGATGGAAAAAAGGTCGAGCTGTTTGCCGAGCACGCGGTGGTCGCGCTTCT
>PMSZ01000152.1 GCA_003168235.1 Acidobacteriaceae bacterium | reverse complement strand
GTTCAGTTCGCGCTCAATCTTGGTTGTGTTCATCGCGTAGCGGCGGTCATGACCAGGACGATCTTTGACGAAAGTGACGAGCTGTTTGTGCGGGACGACGGGGTCGTCAGGGCGCAGTTCATCGAGCAACGCGCAGATGGCGGAGACGATCTCGAGGTTCTTTTTTTCGCTGCCGCCGCCGACGTTGTAGGTTTCTCCGATATGGCCGTGGGAGAGTACGGTGCGAAGGGCGCGGCAGTGGTCCTCGACGTAGAGCCAGTCGCGGACGTTTTCGCCATCGCCATAGACCGGGAGCGGCTTGCCGGCGCAGGCGTTCAGGACCATGAGCGGAATCAGTTTTTCGGGAAACTGGTGAGGGCCGTAATTATTGGAGCAGTTGGTGGTGAGGACNNGAGTACGGGCTGTTGGGCGCGTAGGGAGTGTCCTCACTGAAAGCGGAGTCGGCAGGGCCGAGTGATCCGTAAACTTCGTCGGTAGAGACGTGAAGGAAACGAAACTTTGCGCGGTCGGCGGGCGAGAGAGCCGACCAGTAAGCGCGGGATTCTTCGAGCAGGCTGAAGGTTCCGTTGACGTTGGTGCGAATGAAATCGTCGGGGCCATGGATGGAGCGGTCGACGTGGCTTTCGGCAGCGAAGTGAACAATGGCGCGGGGCTGCTCGCGAGTCAGCAGATGCCGGATGAAATCGCGATCGACAATGTCTCCCTGCCCGAAGCGGTAGCGGGGATGGTTCTCGACGGCACGCAGATTGTGAAGATTGCCGGCGTAGGTGAGTTTGTCGAGATTGAGAATGCGGAGAGATTCGGAGGCCGGGCGGTCTGCGGCAAGGCAGTGCAAGATGAAGTTGGAGCCGATGAAGCCGGCGCCGCCGGTGACCAGGATGAGATCGTCCATGTAAACAAGCGGCGTTGCACATGAACACCGCGTTTCGATTCTAATCATAAACGTTAATTCGCCTGCCAAAGGCGGGAACGATGTTACTAAGGTGGGCAGCGGGCTAACTGCACTAACGAGGGCAGACGTTCCATGCAAAATCAGCGGCGCAGACCTAGAACAGGCGTTACGCTGGGTTCCGCGTGATTCGTGGCTGCGCTGACGTGAGTTTGTGCGGGCGTGCGATCACCGGGATCCCAGCCGAGCGCGTTGTAATACGTTGCTTCGATGGAACGGGAGATTTCTTGCCAGAGGTATTGGCCCTGGACGCGTTCGCGTTCGCGAGTCGCGGCCTGATGGCGAAGAGTGGGATTGTGCACCAGCAAGTCGAGCATGCGCACCAGGTCTGGCTGATCGCCGTGATGAAAGGTGAAACCTGCACCGTCGACGACTTCAAGATTTTCGGGAATGTCGCTAGTCAGAACGCAGACGCCGGCGGCCATGGCGTCGAGCAGAGCGAGCGACAGGCCTTCAATGTCGGAGGGAAGCACGAACAAGGCGGCATTGGACAGAAGCTCTTCCAGATCGTTTCCTGAAACCCAGGGCAGGAAGCGGACCTGAGCGGATTCGTGGCGGCGGAGATCGCTGACATAGGCATCGGAGTGAGTGGACCCTGCATTCGAACCTCCGGCGAGGACGAGTTTCATGCTGGTGCGGACGGTCTCGAAGGCGTCGATCAGGAGATGGCAGTTTTTTTCGCGGGAAAATCTGCCCAGAAACAAAACGTAGTTGTCGGGTTCGAGGTCCCACGCGAGCAGTTGCCGAGGCGCACGGTGGGAGGCGAGTGTAGCTCCATTGGGGACGTAGATCGTATCGCGCCGGTAGTGCCGATGGTAGTGCTGCTGCAGCGTGCGCGAGACGACCATGGTGGTGTTGGGAGAGTAGACGGCAGCTGCTTCTCCCAAGCGGAGCACGCGTGATGCGATCTGTCCCCATTTGCGGCGTTGCCAGTCGAGACCCTGGACGGTAACCACGGTTTTCTTGCCGGCGAGGCGTGGAAGGAAGGAAAAGAGGGCGGGTCCGAGACATTGGTAATGGACGACGTCGTAATCGGAGAACATAGCGTGGATCGTGCTTAACAGGGTGTGGACGAATGTCTCCAGATGCTTGGAGCGGATGGTTGGTAAACGGCGCACGATCATGCCATTGTGGGTGCCGATGGGAGGAGTGAAATAGCTGCGGCAATAGACGGTGACGTCGTGTCCCAAGCGGACCAGTTCACGGCCAACCTGTTCGTAATACGATTCGATGCCGCTGTACTTGGAGACGAGACCGCGGCCTCCGATGAAGGCGACACGAAGGCCGCGGCGACGGCGCAGAGGCTTGGGAGGAATGGCGGGCGCGGCGGGGAAAGAGAGAGCTGTTTTGGCAGAGGTCAGGCGGTAGTAGAGATCGAGAAGCTTTTCCAGGTGCTGATCAGGGTCGTGGTTCGCCTGCACGCGAGCGCGAGCGGCGGCGCCCATTTTTTCGGTGAGATCGGGACGGCCAAAGAGAAATTCGATGGAATGAGCGAGCTGTTCGCGGTCTCCGACGGGATAGAGCAGTCCGGTGACGCCGTGCTGGACGAGTTCGCGGCGCGAGCCGAGATCAGAGGCGATGACGGGACGTCCCCAGGCAAAGGATTCGAGGATGGATTTGCCGAAAGTCTCGTAGGCGTGGGAGGGAAAGACCGAGAAGCTGCATCCGGCAATGAGTTTGTGGAGCTTTTCGCCGTGGAGCATCCCAGCGAAAAGGACTTGTTTCAGGTTCAAATCTCGCACCAGCGATTGCAGACGGGAGTGCTCGGGGCCGTCTCCGGCGATTACGAGCGGGATGTGCGGCAGCTGCACCATGGCGCGCAGAAGTTCGTAGACGCCTTTCTCGGCGGAGAGGCGGCCAAAGTAAAGCAGGTAGCCCTCGTCGGGGACCAGGTCCGTATCGGCGGGGAGGGCCTGGTAATGCTGCAGGACTTCGATACGTTGCGCGGGGAAACCGGCGGCGATCAGCTGGCCGCGTACGAAGTCGCTGGGAGCGAGGAACATGTCCACGCAGCGATCGTAGGTGCGCAACCATTTGTGGAGATAGGCTTCGGCGGCGAGAACGACCGCGCTTGAACGCGGACCGGAATAGCAACCTCTGGTGACAGCGTGGTGAAAAGCGCCATGGGCGCAGAGTTCGCAGGCGTGTCCATCGGCGACGCAATTGTAGGTTGGAC
>PMSZ01000231.1 GCA_003168235.1 Acidobacteriaceae bacterium | reverse complement strand
ACGCTGCACGCGGGCGGCAAGTTCGACAGCAACTCCTACAAAGTTTCCGGCGGATTGCACGGGGTCGGGGTGAGCTGCGTCAACGCGCTCAGTGAAGAACTCGATCTCGAAATCTGGCGCGACGGTTTTACCTGGGAGCAGACGTACTCGAAGGGCGAAGCCACCAGCAAGTTGAGAAAAACGGGCGCCGCGAAGATCAAGACGGGCACGAAGGTCCACTTCGTTCCCGACAAGACGATCTTCACTACCACGGTTGAATACAATTTCGACACGCTGTCGCAGCGCCTGCGCGAGCTCGCGTTTCTCAACAAAGGCCTGGTCATCACGCTCACCGACGAGCGCCAGTCCGATTCGAAAACGGGCGAAGCGAAGCGCGCCGAGTTCAAATACAACGGCGGCATCGCCGAATTCATCAAGCATCTGAATCGCGGCAAACAAACACTGCATGACAAGCCCATTTACATGGAAGCCGACAAAGACCAGGTGCACATTGAAATTGGGCTGCAGTACAACGATGCGTATTCGGAATCGGTTTTCAGTTTTGCCAACAATATCAACACCGTCGACGGAGGGACGCATCTCTCCGGTTTCCGTACATCGCTGACGCGCACCATCAACTATGCGGGGCAGCAGATGGGGTTGTTCAAGGATGTTAAAGAGAATCTGACTGGAGATGACGTCCGCGAAGGTCTGGTGGCTGTGATCAGCGTAAAACTGCCGCAGCCGCAGTTTGAAGGACAGACCAAGGGCAAGCTGAATTCCGATATTGCAGGCATTGTGCAGGCGGTGGTCAACGAAAAGCTGGGAGCGTTCTTTGAACAGAATACGGCGGTTGCCCGCAAGATCATCAACAAGGCAATCGACGCCGCTCGTGCCCGCGANNGGTAAACTTGCCGACTGCTCGGAGCGCGATCCTAATCGATGCGAACTTTTTCTGGTGGAGGGCGAATCGGCAGGCGGCACGGCGAAACAGGGCCGCGATCGACGATTTCAGGCCATCCTGCCGCTCAAGGGAAAAATTCTGAACGTGGAGAAGGCGCGCTACGACAAGATGCTGGCGCACGAAGAAATTCGGGCCATGATCACGGCGCTTGGCACGGGCATCTCGAAAGAAGATTTCGATCCGACGAAAGTGCGTTACGGAAAAATCATTCTGATGACGGATGCCGACGTGGACGGCTCGCACATCCGGACATTATTGCTCACGTTCTTCTTTCGACACATGCAGGAATTGATCAAGCGCAGCAATGTCTACATCGCACAGCCTCCGCTCTTCGGTATTAAGAAGGGCAAGACGCATCAGTACATCAAGAACGAACACGAGTTCGTCAAGGTGATGGTGAAGCGTGCTTCCGAGGGGCTGATCATTCGCTATGGTGAGGGTGCGGCGAAACTCGAAGGCGCGGCGCTAACCAAATTCATCACCGTGCTGAACGAGTATCTGGGGTTCCTCGACCGGCTGAACAAGCGCATCCGCGAAGAGCAGATTACTTCGCTGCTGCCAAAGCTGGATTTGGCCAAGCGCGCCGATTTTGAAGGCGACAAGAAAACTCCGCCGAAGAAGATCGAGAAACTGGAAAAGGAACTCAAGCGCTTGCAAAAAGACCTGAAGCTGAAGAGCGTGGAGACGCGCTTCGACGAGGAGCACAATCTATGGGAGCTAGTTTTCGTGAACGGTCAGGGCGCCGAGCACCGCATCAACTGGGAGTTGGCTTCGACTCCAGACTGCCGCCAGCTGATTACCAAGTTCAAGCAGATTGAGGAATATCTCAAGCCTCCGTTTATGGTCGAGAGCCTTCCGAAAGCGGCAAAGGCGGCGGCGAAATCCGCAGATGATGCGGAGAAGAGCGAAGACGAGGGTGAGAACGAAGACGAAAACCTGAGCGCGGCTGAGAACGAGGAAGCGGAAAAAGCTCAGAGGAAATCAGGCAAGCCTGCGGCGCGGCGCGCGAAAGAACCGGAGATTGTCGAGAAAAACACGCCCCGCGAACTCTTCGACTACGTATTGAACGAAGGCCGCAAGGAATATATCGTCCAGCGCTACAAAGGGCTGGGAGAAATGACCGCCGAGCAGCTCTGGGAAACGACGATGGATCCAGAACGCCGCACCCTGCTGCAGGTGAGGCTGGAAGACATAGCCGAGTGCGAGACCATCTTCACGACGCTGATGGGCGAAGACGTGGAAGCCCGTCGTAAGTTCATTGAAGATAATGCGCTGGATGTGAAGAATTTGGATATCTAAGTAGCGCTGGATCGGTAGCAGTTGGTAGCCTTCCGTCCGACCGCCTCGCTTCCGGCGTCGGAATGATCTAGAATGGCTGCGCTTTAAACAAATCACAAATCCAAACACATCCGGGATTACCGGATGTGCCTATGCGAGGACGGCTTATGTCTCGATCCCTCTGTGTAGCGTTATTACTATTGAGCTGCTGCGCACTCTCAGCGCAGAACAACAAAAACGAAGACCATCACATTCGAAATATTGTTCTGGTTCACGGCGCCTGGGCCGATGGTTCTGGCTGGAAGGGTGTTTACGACATTCTTGCCAAGGACGGTTACAACGTCAGCATCGTGCAAGAACCGGAGACTTCCTTCGACGAAGATGTCATTGCTACGAAGCGCGTCCTGGCTCTGCAAGATGGACCGTGCATTCTTGTCGCTCACAGCTACGGGGGCGCCGTGATCACCGAGGCGGGGACGGACCCATCCGTTGTTGGTTTGGTGTACATCGCAGCTCACATGCCAGATACGGGAGAGAATGAGGCTGACGACGGAAAGCGCTTCCCCAGCGATATCAGCAAGTCCAGCACGATAAAGAAAACAGCAGACGGCTTCACTTACCTCGACGCGGCGCAGTTTCACGAGTACTTCGCAGCCGACTTGACGGCTGAGCAAGCCGCTTTCATGGCCCGGTCGCAGGTGCTGAACAAAGCTGAGAATTTCAGAGCTGTGATTACCAAAGCCGCGTGGCGAAGCAAACCGAGCTGGATGCTGGTGGCCGGAAGCGACCGAACCATCAACCCGGACCTAGAGCGGTGGTACGCCGCCCGAGCTAACAGCCACAAGGTCGAAGTCTCAGGCGCCAGCCACTGCGTCTATGTCTCGCACCCGAAGGAGGTTGCAGCGCTGATCGAAGAAGCCGCATCGCACGCTCGATAAGAAAGCCTTGTGGTCAACGGATATTAGATCGCATCTAATTTCACTTCGACAGCCGCTAACTTCCTTGGCGCGCCCTGACGACTAAAAAGCGCAGCCGAGTGCGAAACCATCTTCACCACTCTGATGGGCGAGGACGTGGAAGCCCGTCGTAAGTTCATTGAAGATAATGCGCTCGACGTGAAGAATCTGGATATCTAAATTTTGCTTGTGTGGGCGGACGCTCCTGTCCGGTAGCACGCCCGACTGCAGCGAAATTCTTAGCCTTCCGTGCGTTGTGCCCCGTGCCAAATCGTGCTGATGGTAACGCGCTGGCCCTGCACGCGATACAACACAATGTATGGAGTGCCTCCGATTACCAACTCTCGAACTCCTAGCTCCGACCCGACCCGCCCCAGATGAGGATGACTTCGAAGAGCCTCAATCATGGCCACAATCCGTGTGGCCAGTCGTTCCGCCGCCTCCGGTTTGTCGCGAGCCACATAAGCGCGAATTTGCCGCAGCCGTGTCCGCGCCAAAGCCGACCAGACAATCTCTACTGGCACAGCGTCTCATCATCGTGCTCTTTATCGTGTTCTCGGCCGCAGGCGCACTTCGGAGGCGGCAGTTCGCGATCGGTTCCCCAGGAGAGCAGCCAAGCCTTCATGTCCTCGTTGCGGATGTAGTGTCCTGACTTAACCTGGCGATCCGCCTGGCGGACCTCGGCCAGCATTCTTTCCTGATCGGAGACATAAACCTCCACCGCGTCCGCAATCAGAAAGTTCGAACTCCGCCCCGAGGCCTTCGCCAA
>PMSZ01000417.1 GCA_003168235.1 Acidobacteriaceae bacterium | reverse complement strand
GTATCTTTCTTTTGCCAGCACGACGATCGATCGTCCCTCGGGAGTTTCATCGGCGAGCGATGAAAGTTGAGCGGCATCCGCCATCTCGTCCGTGGTGATGCCGGGCGCGGGAATGAACTCCGCCGCCTGACGGTTGCCGAGGGTGATGGTTCCCGTCTTGTCGAGCAGGAGTGTGTTCACGTCGCCGGCAGCTTCGACGGCGCGTCCCGACATGGCGAGCACATTGTGCTGCACCAGGCGGTCCATGCCNNATTCGACGGCCTGGCGATTGCCCAGCGTGATGGTGCCCGTTTTATCGAGCAGCAGCGTGTTCACATCGCCCGCCGCCTCTACCGCCTTGCCGCTCATGGCCAGCACGTTGTGCTGCATCACGCGGTCCATGCCGGCAATGCCGATCGCGGAAAGCAGACCGCCGATCGTAGTTGGAATCAAGCAGACCAGCAGCGAGACGAGAACGAAAACTGTTTGCGGCGATCCCGAGTAAATAGCAAATGGTTGCAGCGTGACCACAGCCAACAAAAAGATGATGGTCAATCCCGCCAGCAGAATGTTGAGCGCGATCTCATTCGGAGTCTTCTGCCTTTCTGCGCCCTCGACCAAAGCGATCATCCGGTCGAGAAAAGTTTCACCGGGATTGGAAGTGATGCGCACTTTAATCACGTCGGAAAGCACGCGCGTGCCGCCAGTCACCGCTGAGCGATCGCCTCCGAATTCGCGGATCACGGGAGCGGACTCGCCGGTAATAGCGGACTCGTCGACGGAGGCAACGCCTTCGATCACTTCGCCATCGCCGGGCACGAGTTCGCCGGCGGTTACCATTACGACATCGCCGGAACGCAGTTTGGCGCTAGGGATGGTTTCGGTGGTCCCATTCGGAAGCAGGCGCCGGGCCTCGGTTTCAGAGCGAGCTTTGCGGAGCGTGTCGGCCTGCGCCTTGCCGCGGCCTTCGGCCATGGCCTCCGCAAAATTCGCAAACAATACGGTGAACCAAAGCCAAAGCGTGATCTGCAGATTGAAAGCAAAACTCTGGGTCTTGCGGAACAACAGCAAGGTCGTGACCACGCTGCCCACCTCGACCACGAACATGACGGGATTTTTCATCATGGTGCGGGGATCGAGTTTGACTACGGAATCGACGAGCGCCCGCCGGATGATCTTTATATCCCACAGGCTCTTGCTTTTCTTTTCTGCCATGTCTTACCTCAAAAGTCTTAGCTAAAGAGACTCCGCTTCAGAAAGTCTTCCCCGCCATCATCAGCAGGTGTTCAAGCACTGGTCCCAGGCTCAGTGCGGGGAAAAACGTCAGTGCTCCAACGATCACGATTACCGATACCAGTAGAACGGTAAACAGCGGCGTGGTGACCGGGAAGGTGCCTGCCGATGCGGGAACGGTTTTCTTTTTCGCAAGATTGCCGGCAATCGCCAGCATGGGGATGATCATGAAGAAGCGCCCCACCAGCATGGTCATTGCGCCGGCAGTGTTGTACCAGGTCGTGTTGCCGTTCAATCCGGCGAAGGCGGAGCCGTTGTTTCCGGCCATGGAGGTGAAGGCGTAGAGAATTTGCGTTAGGCCGTGCGGGCCGGCGTTGCTGATACTCGATGTGCCGAATCCCTCGACCGAAGAAATACCTGTCAGCACGAGAATGATGAGCGGGAACACGAGAGTGACCAGCATCGCCATCTTCACGTCATAGGCTTCGATCTTCTTTCCGAGATACTCCGGGGTTCGCCCGACCATGAGACCGGCGATAAACACCGAAAGGACGACGTAGATCAAAATGCCGTACAGTCCAGCGCCCACGCCACCGAAGACGGTTTCGCTGAGCATGATGTTGACCAGCGGGACTAACCCGCCGAGCGGGGTGAAGGAATCATGTACGCCGTTGATCGCACCGCAACTTGCATCCGTAGTGACGGTGGCGAACAACGCGGAGTTCGCGATGCCAAAGCGCACTTCCTTGCCTTCCATGTTGCCGCCCGGCTGCAGGCTGGTGACCTGCTGGTTAACTCCATGCAACAGCGGATTGCCCCTGGCCTCCGCCCAGTAAGCTACGGTCACGCCGCACACAAAAAGAACCGCCATCGCTCCCCAGACCGCCCAGCCGTGGCGCTGTGATCCGGTCATTCGTCCTAACGTATAAGTGAGACCTGCGGGGATGGCGAAGATAGAAAGCATCTGCAGTAAGTTGCTAAGTGGCGTTGGATTCTCGAAGGGATGCGAGCTGTTGGCGTTGAAGAATCCACCGCCGTTCGTGCCAAGCATCTTGATTGCTTCCTGAGAAGCGACGGGGCCTTGTGCGATCGTCTGGTCGCTAACGGTATCCATTACGGGTTTGCCGTCCGGTGCAATCATCGGCTTACCGTCGGCGCCATTCTTCTGAACTTGCTGCGGTTCGAGCAGTTTTGCGGTGTCATACGGCTTGAGGTTTTGCACTACTCCCTGGGATACGAGAAGCAGGGCATAGACGATGCAGGCAGGCAGCAGCACCCACAAAGTGGAGCGGGTCATATCGACCCAGAAGTTGCCGATGGTTTCCTTTTCTTTGCGGGCGATGCCACGAATGAAAGCGATGGCGAGGGCAATTCCCACCGCCGCCGAGGCGAAGTTGTGGTAGGCGAGGCCGGCCATCTGCGTCAGATAACTCATCGTGGCTTCGCCCGAGTAGTTCTGCCAATTGGTGTTGGTGGTGAAAGAAGCAGCCGTGTTAAAGGCCAGAGCCGGCAGCACGGCCGCGAACTTCTGCGGATTCAACCACGGCAACAAATGCTGCGTGCGCTCGATTAGATAGAGGAGCAGCATGGATGCGCCGCTGAACAGCAGCATGGATGCGGCGTATTCGGTCCAACGCATCTCGTGTGTTTCATCGACTCCGGTGACGCGATAAAGCAAGCGCTCAAGGGGACGGAACGCGAAGTCGAGAAAAGTCTTTTCGCCGCCAAACACTTTCGCCATGAACGCGCCGAGCGGCTTGGTGACTGCCAGGATCAGAGCGAGAAATACCGCGATCTGCATCCAGCCATTGATTGTCATTTCAGAAATTCTCCGGTTTCAGCAAGGCGTAGAGCAGGTAGAACATCAAACCGGCGCTTACAATCAGCATGATGACGGCTTCAGCGCTCATATCGTTTACCTCATTCATTTACCGCAGACGACTGCATCAACGAATTCGATCGCAGAATCTGACGTATGCGAGCGACAGGACGAAAAACGATATCGTGACCACGACAAAAATCAGGTCTGGCACACAACCTCCTCTGCGTGCGGGCTAACTCTGCACGAGTGAACCGAGCACCTGAGAATCTTCCAGGCGTGGCGGTTCACGAGCGAGAAGAGAAAGCCGTTGTCAATTAGACATATTTGTCCATAAGAGTCGGGTAAGCGGTTCGTAAAGAATTCATAAAGGAAAGAATGGCTAAGCACGCGCGCAACGCCTCAGCAGCCCCACTCGGCTTCGCCAGGCTTCGCGAAATATCGCCGCGGTTGGCGCTCGCTGGGGACGAGTTCGACTTCAAGGAGAGCGAGACCGGCAGCGGCAATCAATTTGCTTTTTTCCGACGGCGGCACATTCTCCCAGGCATCCTTGGTGCGAAGGTTGGAGGAGGCCGAAGACTCGTCGGCCAGGGCCTGATGATAGTGGTGAAAAAGTTGGGCAAACCGTTCGGCGGATACTTCCTGAATAGACATGATCTGGTTCCTTTCCAGCAGCCGGCTTTCACCGGCATCAAGTACATTGGATTCGAAAGGACATAAAGCCTGCATAAATTGAAAATAGGAAAATCGTAAAGAGTCATGGGAAGGCGGCGGGCACGGAGCAAAGGAAAGTGGCGATTCTTGCGCCGCTTGCTAGGCGCCGGGTTCGAAGCGATAGCCTACCCAGGGATCGGTCACGATGTAGCGCGGGGAATTTGGCGAGGGCTCAAGTTTCTTGCGGAGCTGGGCAACAAAGACGCGCAGGTATTCGACCTGTTCCGTGCTGTCACCACCCCAGACGGCAGCGAGCAGAGCGCGATGCGTAACCACTCTGCCGGCGTGGCGCACCAGAAACACGAGCAAATCGAATTCCTTGGGCGTGAGATGGACGGCGCGGCCTTTGACAAAAACGCTGCGGGCGCCGGGGTCGATCTTGAAGTCGCCTGCTTCAATCGGATCCAGTTCCGATTCTTCTGTCCGCGTGCGGCGAAGATTGGCGCGGACCCGCGCCAGGAGTTCCTCGATGCCGAAGGGTTTGGTCACGTAATCGTCCGCACCAGCATCGAGCGCCTTGACCTTGGTGCGTTCTTCGCCACGCACAGAGAGCACGATGATCGGAATTTGCGTTTTTGTGCGCAGGCGGCGGCACAGCTCCAGGCCGTCCATGTTGGGCATGGCCAGGTCGGTGATGACCAGATCGGGCGACCAGTCTTTCATGATCTCGAGCGCGGTCTCGCCGTCATTGGCGACACGGATGTCGTATCCATGGCTGGAAAGGGAAGTGCGCAGCACGCGCGTGATCTGTGATTCGTCGTCGACCAGCAGAATGTGTTTACGTTCCAAGATGTTCAATCACCGCTGTGGTGTCAACTTTCTCCCGTTAGTGCTCGTGGCGTCATCTTTCTTGTGTAACTATATGCACATCGACCGCAGGTGCGTCACGTAGAAACTGGTGGATTGCCGAGAGATAGAAATATCGCTTCCAGCCACGCGTAGCGGAGCGCCCGAAAACAACCTGCGTGATGTGTTTTTCGTTGACGAACTTTGCGACGGCTGAGGCCACGCTCTTGCCCTCCAGACGCACTACAGTTCCTCCCACGTTTTCCGCGAAGCGTTTGTTGGCGGCTAAAGTCCGTTGATTGGCTTCGCTCGAATCCTGTCCCAGGTCGATGTAGATGACAAAAAGCTCGGCGTTCAGCGCGTGTGCCATACGTGCTCCACGCGCGATCAGATACTGTGCTGCCGGGTTTGAGCTGATGCAAACGGCAATGCGTTCGCGAATAGCAACGGCTGCGTGGTCTTTGTTTTTATCTTCCTCATCGCGATGCTGTTCCAGGCTTTTGTCCACGACCTGGGCTACCTGCCGTAACGCCAGCTCGCGAAGGGCGATCAGGTTGGTCTCACGGAAAAAATTATCCAGTGCGCGTCCCACGCGCTCCTGCGGATAAACATCGCCGCGCCGCATGCGGTTCAGCAGGGCCTCAGGGGTGAGGTCAATCATCACCACTTCGTTGACTCTTTGCAGCACCCAGTCGGGGACGGTTTCGCGCACGGTGATGCCGGTGACTCCCTGCACGGTTGGAGTCACGCTCTCCAGATGCTGGATGTTCATGGTGGAAAGAACGTCAATGCCGGCGTCGAGCAGCTCAAAAATGTCTTCATAGCGCTTGCGATGCTTGCTGCCTTCGATGTTGGTGTGCGCGAGTTCGTCGACCAGCGCTACGCACGGCTTGCGCGCGAGAATGGCGTCCACGTCCATCTCCTCGAAGAGAGCGCCTTTGTACTCGATTTGTTTGCGTGGCACGACCTCAAGATTGGCGACTAATTCGGCCACGCCTTTGCGCCCGTGGGTTTCGACAACTCCGATCACTACGTCTTGACCACGGCTGTGCCGCCGAATGGCCTCGGTCAGCATGGTATGAGTCTTGCCTACGCCGGGGGCATAGCCGAGAAAGAGCTTGAAGCGACCGCCCTTCTTCGTCGGCGAACATTCCTCCAGCCACTGGTCTGGGGTCTTGGGCATCGCGTTTATTGTCGTCGAGAGATTGGAGTTTGTCGATGTCAGTTACAATCGGCTCGTGACCGCTGCCGGCAGATCCGGGTCCGGATATTTCATCGCGGCTCTGTCTGTGGCTGGTATTACTCTGGTTGGCTATCGCTGGCTGCATTTCAACCAGACGACGACCGCGCTCGCATTTCTGCTGGGCGTACTTGCGATCTCGGCGGCCTGGGGACTGCATCAGGCTGTGTTCATGTCGATAGTTGCGACCCTTGCCCTGGACTACTTTTTTCTGCCGCCAATCGGTGCCTTCAACATTGCCAATTCGCAAGACTGGATCGCCCTCTTTGCTTTCCTTGTCACCGCGGTTGCGGTCAGCGAATTGTCGGGACGCGCGAGGCGGGGAACACGGTCAGCCATCGAGCGCCGGCAGGAACTGGAGCGGCTCTATGCCTTCAGCCAGTTGCTGCTTTCGAGCGACAATCCTGCCGAGCTTTTGAACATGGTTCCGCGTTACATTGTGGAGTCGTTTGGCGTCCGATCAGTGGCGATTTTATTGTCGAACCGGAGCGACGTTTATCGTTCGGGCCCCGACATCGACGGATTGGAAGTGCGCGATCTGCAATTGATCAGCTTGCGGGGCGAACCGCGCATCGACGCCCTCCATCAACTGGCTTTCATGCCGCTGCGCATGGGCGCGCGCGTGGTGGGTTGCCTGGGAGTGTCCGACTCGGGGCTTTCGAAACAAACGCTGGAAGCGATCGGCAGTCTGGTGGCGATTGCCGTGGAGCGCGCGGGTGCAGTCGAAAAACTTAGCCGCGCTGAGGCGGCGCGCGAAAGCGAGCAGCTGAGATCTGTTTTGCTTGATTCGGTCACGCACGAGTTCCGCTCGCCGCTCACGGCGATCAAAGCGTCAGTGACGTCGCTGCTGGGGAGCTCGAATCCTTCATCGGGTGATTCAGCGGCGATCCATTCGCCCGAGGAAAGGCACGAACTGCTGACCGTGATTAATGAGGAAAGCGACCGGTTGAATCGGCTAATCGGCGAAGCGGCTGAAATGGCGCAGTTGGACGCCAACAAAGTGGAATTCCGCTTTGAGCCCGCGTCGATTGGCCCAGTGGTGGCGGAAGCGCTCCACGAACTGAAGCAACTGCTGGCGCAGCATCCGGTGGATGTTAGAATTCCCGCCGACTTACCGCTGGCACGCATCGATGGAGCGCACATCAAAGAGGTGATGGTGCACTTGATCGAGAATGCCGCGAAATACTCTCCCGCCGGAGCTCCGATCCGCATCACGGCAGAGGCGAAGGACAACACGGTCATCATCAGTATTGCCGATCGCGGGCCGGGCATCGACGACTTCGAACAGTCTCTGGTCTTCGAAAAATTCTATCGCGGGCGCAACCAGCGTGTGCAAGTCCACGGCACGGGCATGGGACTGGCGATCTGTAAAGCAATCGTGGAAGCCCACGGCGGCCAACTTGGAGTGACCAGCCAGTTGGGGCACGGCTCGGTTTTTTACTTTAGCTTGCAGTTGGGGTAAGGCAGAACCGGGATGACTCACAGGATACGATTCCACGATTCCTTCTGAAGAAGCGTTAGTACAGAGAAGGACGAGACGATCCGCCAAGCAGTGACGTATTCATATTGAAGATGGTGTGGCTCCCTTCATTTCCGCCCCACGCGAACATGATGCAGAACATAGGAAATCCTCCGGCTCAAAGGTCAGTCCTGTGGCAAAGCTGAGTTTCAGATGATCGAATTCGAGGTCGCCTCGGGTGAGCGCCACCCGGCCCTGATCCGCCATGAAGCGAAAACCAAATGGTCCCCAGATTGAATGCCCGAAGTCTCCCTGGATCAGCAAGACGTTCGGCGCGCGAAAGCGATAGTCCTGATAGCTGCTCAGTGACGCAGCACTGTCGATGTCCTGACCGCCCAGTGTCTGTTGGAAATAAAACGGAACTTCACTCGTTCCCGATGTGACCGATTCCGAAACCAGCAGGCGCAGATTGACCGAGCCGTTCAGGTTGTGGGAGCGCGAACCCGAGGGAGGCACAATGGGTGGACACTTCTCGCTGGTGGCCGCGCAATGGTCAGGCCCGTTCGTGTCCGTGTTTACGGGCGCCGATTTCGTGTAGCCGTAAAGATAGAAGGTATGGTTCAGATCGGTCGTCCAGCGCCGAAAGGAATACTGCGAGTTCGCCGGCGCAAAGAACTGCTGAAAGTTTGCGAGGTAATTCAACTGAAGATGGTCACCGTTCTAGAGGACAGGGCGTAGCGCTCAGTCTACAGGCAATTTGACAATGACACTTCCTGCATAATTCCGCTTGGCGCGAATACATAACTCAAGGAGCTTCTATCCCACCCCTGAGTATCGACGATCAGGCTCTTTCCCTTCGCCGTTATCTCACGTCTTGACTCTATATTGACCAACTTGTCCTCCTCGGACTAACCCGCCAATCACTTTGCTGTGGCTCCTTCAGTGCCGCTACTTCTGTTCGCACGGACAAGTCAGCCTTTGCCCGTTACTTGTCGCAACAGTTCGATCTTACAGACCTCGGGGGAAGTTTTACGGGCACGTGGTTCTTTGCCGCGGAGAATTCCCCATGTAAGGACATTTTGTTGTGTGCTTTCGAAGCAAGAAGAAACGGCGGGACCGAAGTCCCGCCGGCTTGTGCAGTTTGCTGGTTAGTATCTGCCGAATCCAGTCAGCGCTACCTGTTGCGTAGTAGGGCTAGCGTTGTCGGTAAATGTGACATCACCGGTGCGCGTTCCAGGTTGGGTCGGAGTGAAGGTGACCTCTATCGCGCAGGTGGCGCCAGCAG
>PMSZ01000420.1:27280-29788 GCA_003168235.1 Acidobacteriaceae bacterium | reverse complement strand
AAGATGCCGACGTCCATCGCAAGGCGCAACGCTTCGCCCGCCTGCTGGTGGATGAGATCAAACTCTACAATCAGGCGAAAGTCGCGGAAGGCCGGAAGAATAAAGACGTCTATGACCGTCTGAAAGAAACGATCGAGAAGAGCCGCGCGACGTACCAGAAACGTTACGGGAGCACGGTTGCGGTTTCCGGAAATTACTTCCAGCATGAAATAATAAGAAGTCTCGCAGAAGACGACCTCTCCATTATGGGAGCCAATTTTCGGCAGTAGGTAGGGTTTGAGTGCGCCGTTTCGCAGTTGTTGTTTTCGCTGGAATCTTCTCCCTGCTCTGGCCTGGATGTTCTTGGCCGGCAGCCGCCCAATCGCAGTCAACACCTTCTTCGGATAACGCGCCAGCCAAAAGTGTGCCCGCCCAAGGCACGGAGATCCAGAGCACTCAGAACCAGAGCACTCAGAATAAGACAGCACCTGCTAAGTCTTCGACGGCCAAGACGTCCACGGTCAAACAAACACCCGCCAGGAAAAAGTCATCTTCCACGACCACGACGACTACGTCCGCCAGCACTAAGAAAAAGCGCAAGACCATTTCTCCGCGCGTGCGGCGGGTGCGGCAGGCTTTTGTTGCCTCCGCAAGTCTGCGTCCGATGGCGCAGCAGTTGTTGCAGGACCGCACGCCGACTGCTTACGCGGGAGTCGAAGCGTATGCGCGGCGGCATCCGAAAGAGGATGCTGGAGCGCTCGCCTGGCTGGTCATCGGATACGCTCGCACGCTGGACCACGACTATGGTAAAGCTATCGACCCGCTCAACCGTGCCAAGGCCGGAGCCAGCGAGCTCGGAGACTACGTTGCGTATTATTTAGGCGTGGCGTATCTGAACTCGGCCCACAATGCCGAAGCGCTTGCCACACTTGCCGATTTCCCCAAGAACTTTCCCGACTCGCTTCTGGTCCGCGACGCCGACTTGGTTTATGCCAACGCGCTGCTGGAGGAAGCCCGCGCGCCCGAAGCAGTAGCACTGCTTGAAAAACAGCGGGTTCCGGTCCGCAGTGATATTGAACTCGACGTCGGGCGCGCCTATGGGGCTGCGGGCGACCGAGAAAAAGCGGTGAGTGCCTTCCGCAATGTTTATTTCAACCTGCCCAACAGTTTCGAAGCGGATGCCGCGGGAGCGGAGTTGCACAAGCTGGGAGTCACCGGTTCGCTGGCCGAGCGCCGAACGCGGGCGGATTTGCTCAACAAAGCCAAGCATTACAGCGAGGCGGCGCACGATTATCGCGAACTCATGAATCAAGAGCAACTCACTCCAGCGGAGCGTCCGGAGGTTGAGTTGGCACTGGCCGGGGCGCTGGAAAAGAGCGGAAGCAGTCATGATGCCCGCCAGATACTGACTGGCATGGGAACGCAAACCGGTGACGCGGAAGCCGAGCGTCTTTATTTACTGAGTGAAACCGCGCGTTCCACCAGCGACGAAGAAGCTGTCGCACGCACGTTGAACGAACTGCGTCAGTTTGGCCCTGCCAGCCCGTGGCTCGAACAAGCATTGCTGTCGGCAGGGAATATGTATCTGCTGAAGCGCGATTACGATCATGCAATCGATTATTTTCGCGAGTTGCAGCAGCGCTTTCCTAATGGCACGCGGGCCTCTTACGCGCACTGGAAGTCTGCGTGGCTAAGTTTTCGCCAGGGCCGCACCGACCAGGCGCGCCAAGGTTTTGAAAATCAAATTGCGCTCTATCCCGATTCCGCGGAAATTCCGGCCGCGCTCTACTGGCGCGCCCGCATCGCCGAAGAAGACGGCAATCCAGCGATGGCGCGGGCGTTTTATCAGAAGCTCTCTGACCGCTATCACAACTACTACTATGCGGAGTTCGGACGGCAGCGGCTGAAGCTGTTGTCGAGTGCAGGTAATGGAACTTCGAAAGACATCTCGACGCACGAACCTTTGCCGCGTTATGCGCTGCTGGATCGCGTTTCTGCGCTTTCGACGGGAGGAAAAATCACCGCTGCCGCTCCTCCCGACGACAACCTGCGCGTCGAGAGGGCGCGCTTGCTTTCGAACGGTGGCCTCGCCGATATGGCCGTGCGCGAGTTGCAGGCCGCTGCCGGTCAGGAAGGTGGAACCTGGGCTCCGCCGGAGATGGCGCGCGTTTTTCAGGACATCGGACGTTACGATCGCGGCATCGAGATCATGAAGCGCTCGACGCCCAACTACTTCGCGGTTGATATTCCCGACCTGCCGCGGCTTTACTGGGAAGCGCTTTTCCCCAAAGCTTATTGGCCCGATCTCCGCAAATATTCCGAGCTCAATGGCCTCGATCCTTATCTGGTTGCGTCATTGATCCGGCAAGAATCCGAATTCAACGCCGGGGCGCTTTCCCGCGCCAACGCCGTCGGTCTGATGCAGCTTTTGCCGAAGACAGGGAAATCGGTAGCCAAACAAGTCAAGCTGAAGAAATACAGCGCGCCGCAACTTTATACTCCATCCGTCAACCTCGAACTGGGCACGCG
>PMSZ01000420.1:0-27245 GCA_003168235.1 Acidobacteriaceae bacterium | reverse complement strand
TTCGTCGAATCTATCCCGTTCACCGAAACCCGCGAATATGTGCAAGCGATCTTGCGCAACGCGAATGTGTATCGACAGCTTTACGGGACTCCGTAAGCGGCCTAGCGGGCACCTTCCAACACCATGACCGTCGAGGTGCCGTGCGCGAGCACTCGGCCATCGCGGGACAGCAATTGCGCTTGTGAGGAAATAATCCGCCGGCCCTGGGAGACAACCCGCCCTTCGGCGCGGACTCGGCCTGAATCCGGCGTGATGGGTCGTGAGAAGTTGACCTTGGTTTCGATGGTGGTGTAGCTCGCTCCTGGTGGCAGCACCGAGTGACAAGCACATCCGGTTGCGCTGTCGATCAGCGCCAGCGCCCAGCCGCCATGGACTGTGCCCATGGGATTGAGCAGTTGCGGTCCGGGATCGCCCTCGAAAGCGGCAAATCCGTCGCCCACCTCGACCAGCCAAAATGACAATGTCGCGGCCATTGAGGGCGGAGGTAATCGGCCATCAAGGAGAGCCTGCAGCACTTCCTTGCCGCTCATGGCGGCTATTTCCTGAGAATTGGCCATACCATCGCGGTGGGNNTTCAAGCCGAAATTTCAAGCCGACTGCTGGCTGGGCGATTTCGCGAACACGATTTCGAATACCAGCAAGCCTGCTCCCACCACGATCGCGCTATCGGCCACGTTGAAAGCGGGCCACTGGTGCGGGCCAATATAAAAGAGCAGAAAATCGACCACGCGGTGGCTGGCGAGGCGGTCCCACAGGTTGCCGACGGCTCCGCCCAGGATCAGCGAAAGAGCGATTCCGGTGGAGGTGAGGGTATGGCTGTTTTTCCAGAGCAGCGCGGAAACGATCAGCAATGCAATCACCGAAAAACCGATCAGCATGCCGACTTTCCATTCCGAAGGAGAATCGGCAAAAATACCGAACGCCGCGCCCGGATTTTCGGCATGGATAATGCGGAAAAATCCTGGAATGACCGGAATGCTGTCATGCAGGGAAAGCCGGCGGGCGATCGTCCACTTGGTGACGCGATCGAGAGCGATGACGGACAACGCGATCAGGAAATGATATTTGCGCATGATTCAATAAAATTCTGAAGATATTGTCATCCCAGCGAAGCGAGGGATCTTCATCTGGCGGCAAACTGCAGATCCCTCGCTTCGCTCGGGATGACAATCATCTAAGACCTAACACTAGCTTATCCCGTTTGCGAAGGCCGCGGTCACGCGTCTTCGCTCACGACGTTCAGTTTCCGGCTTCAATTTCCTTGAGCACGGGGCTGCAGCGCTCGCACACGGTCGGATAGTTCTTGTCTTCGCCGACGTGGGTGGAATAGTTCCAGCAACGCTCGCATTTCTGGCCGTCGGCTTTCTTGATTTCTGCGCGCACGCTGCCGGTGCCGTTGCCCGCGCCCTGGGATAGAGTGACAGACGAGACGATGAATAGATAGCGCAGTTCAGCCTCGTGCCGTTTTAGAAGCGCATACAGCGGATCGGAGGCAGTAAGCAGGACCTGGGCCTCGAGGCCGGTGCCGATCAGTTTGTTGTTGCGGGCCTCTTCCAAAGCCTTCAGAACGTCGTCGCGGACCGAGCGCAGCGTGGTCCAATCGCTTTGCGTGGAATCTGGCGATGCCTTGACTTCGCTGGTAATTTGGCCGGCATTCGGGAAATACGCCAGATGCACGCTCTCTTCGCGACCGTCTTCTGTGTTGGGCAGATGTTGCCAAACCTCTTCGCAGGTGAACGTCATGATGGGTGCGAGCAGTCGAGTTAGCGCTTCGCCAATCCTGTGGATCGCTGTTTGCGCGCTGCGGCGTGCGGGCGATTTGGGAGCGGAAATGTAGAGGCGGTCTTTGAGCACGTCGAAATAGAAGGCGCTCAAGTCGACGATGCAGAAATGATTTACGCGGTGATAGATCCGGTGGAAGGCGAACTCGTCGTAAGCACTGCGGACGTCGGCGGCAAATGCGACCGTTTGGCGGAGCATGTACTGGTCAATCTCTTCCATCTTGTTGAAATGAACCGTATCGTAAGAAGGATCGAAATCGTAGAGATTGCTCAGAATGTAACGAAAGGTATTGCGAATCTTCTTATAGTTATCGCCGATGCGCTGCATCAGCGCTTCGGAGCCGACGACGTCTTCGCGGAAGTCAACCGATGCGGTCCAGAGGCGGACGATTTCTCCGCCTAACCGGCCAGCGATATCGACGGGATCGACATCGTTGCCGCGCGACTTTGACATGGCCTGGCCTTTTTCGTCGAGCGTCCAACCGGGTGTGACGACTTCTTTGTACGGCGGAGTGGCGCGCGTTCCCATGGCGCAGAGCAGAGACGACTGAAACCATCCGCGATACTGGTCGCCGCCTTCGAGATAGAGATCGGAGGGCCAAGGGTATGCGGGCTCGTCGGCAATCAGGGCCAAGTAGCTGGCTCCTGATTCGAGCCAGACGTCGAAGATGTCGAATTCTTTTTCGAACTTCGTGCCGCTGCAATGCGGACACCTGGTTCCGGCGGAAACGATGTTGTCGGACTCGGAGGTAAACCACGCGTCAGCTCCCGAGCGGGCGAAGAGTTCGACGATTTTGCGATTGACGGCGTGATCGTTGAGGGGCTTGCCGCAGGCTTCGCAAAGAAAGACCGCGATCGGGACTCCCCAGACGCGCTGGCGCGAGATGCACCAGTCGGGGCGGGTTTGGATCATGTTGGACAGGCGTTCTTCGCCCCACGCCGGATCCCACTTCACGGTCTTGATTTCGGCCAGCGTGCGCGTGCGCAGCGTGTCGTCTTTTCCTGTGCCGCCGGGCATAGGCGTTTCCATCGAGATAAACCACTGCTCGGTGGCGCGGAAGATCACTGGATTGTGGCAGCGCCAGCAGTGTGGATACGAGTGCTCGGTCTTTTCCGAGTGCAGCAACGCGCCGCGGCTTTTGACCAGGTCGATGATGGGTTGGTTCGCATCCCACACGCGCTTGCCGGTGTATTCTGGCAGGCCATTGCGCAGGATGCCTTTCTCGTCGACGTTGCTGGTCGCGTCGAGGCCGTATTTGACGCCGGTGAGGAAGTCTTCGGCGCCGTGCGAAGGGGCGGTGTGGACGACGCCGGTACCGGCATCCATGGTGACGTAGTCGGCTAGCACGCCGAGAATCTTGCGGTCGAGAAAGGGATGCTGGAAGTTGAGGCGCTCCAGTTTGCGGCCGGGGAAGTGGGCGAGTTCGCGCGGATTCGAGAGGCCGCATTTGTCAGCGACATCTTTCGCGAGCTTGGAGGCAACGATGTAAACTTCAGCGCCGGATTCGAGGGCTACGTAATCCTCGTCGGGATGAAACGCCACGGCCATAGAGGCGGGCAGCGTCCAGGGAGTGGTTGTCCAGATGATGGTGTTGACTTTCTTGCCAGCGAGCGCGGGATCGATGGCCGTGGGATCGTCAAGCAAAGCGTACTTGACCCACACCGTAGGGCTAGTGTGGTTCTCGTATTCGACTTCGGCTTCGGCGAGCGCGGTTTCATCGTGCATGCACCAGTAGACGGCGCGCAGGCCTTTGTAGACGAATCCGTTTTCGTAAAAAGAAAAGAACGTCTCGAGCACCACCGACTCATACTGCGGCGTCATCGTGGCGTAGGGCTTGTCGAAGCGTCCGAAGACGCCGATGCGCTTGAACTGCTGGCGCTGCAGGTCGAGGAATTTCTGCGCATACTTGCGACACTCGGCGCGGACGTCGGTTGGCCGCATTTGCAGCTTTTTACCGCCGAGTTCCTTGTCGACCTTGATTTCGATGGGCAGACCGTGGCAATCCCAGCCAGGGACGTAGGGCGCGTCAAATCCGGACATGGTTTTCGACTTGACGATGAAATCCTTAAGGCACTTATTCATCGCCGTGCCCAGGTGGATGGGCCCACTGGTGTACGGCGGTCCATCGTGGAGGATGTATTTTTCCTTCCCCTTACGGGCTTGGCGAATGCGTTCGTAGAGGCCCATCTGCTCCCAGCGCTCGAGCATTTTGGGTTCGTTCAGCGGGAGTCCCGCCTTCATGGGGAAGCTGGTCTTGGGTAAATTGATGCTGGATTTCAAGTCCATCGGCACTGGCTAGGTTCTCCCAACTGATTGAATCTTTTCATTATATAGGGAGCGCGGAATGGCGCGTCCCTTGGCATGCCGAAGGCCGAGGAATGCAAAAAGTACTGTTTCGCGTTTGCCAAAAACGTGTACAATTTTCAGTAGACGGAAGCCTGCAGGCAATCGAACTGGGCGGGAAATCTTGAGGCAGGTAGAACCAGTTCGTCTTGCCGGCGTGGGTAATTATTATCCGGAATTTTTCGCGTTTTTTTACTTGCTTCCGGATTACGGATGCATCTAACTTTTTGGACTGCATCGCATAGTTTTGGGTTTTTACTCCTCGGGAACATATGCCAGAGTTGGAACAACAGCAGAATCCAATCGATCCAGAGCCGGAATTGCACCTTCTGCTTTTCAACCAGACTCTGGACGAACCGGTCTGGAAGTCTCTATTCCGCAATCTCGATGAGTTCTTCTTTCCGAAGAAGCTGCCTCCGCTGGTGCTGACTTCGAAGCCCGTTCCGGTACGGGATATCTGGGGTTTCTACAATTACAAGAAGGGCGGAGCTTTCGGATCGACCCTCGTCCACCTGCTGGCGATAGCTGCGATTCTTCTTGCCACTTATCTGGGTAAGAGGATGGTGGACGTTGCTAAGCCGAAAGAAAGCGTGTTGCTGATCGCGCCGGATCTCGCGATCCCAGTTTCAAAAACATTGAGTGGCGGTGGTGGCGGTGGCGGCGATCGCGACAAGTTGCAGGCGTCGCCCGGCCGCTTGCCTACGCAGTCGCGGCAGCAGATCACTCCACCGATGGCGGTGGTCCGTAATCCGGATCCGAAGCTCCCGGTTCCGCCGTCTATTGTCGCGCCGCCCTTGCCGCAGCCCAATCTCGAGGCGTTGGGCGATCCGCTGTCGCATTTGCCGTCTTTGCCCTCGAATGGGATGGGCGCCGGCGGCGGCATTGGAGATGAAGGCCGCGGCGGCGGAGTTGGATCGGGTGAAGGCCCCGGCTTTGGTCCTGGTCATGGCGGCGGCTACGGAGGCGGAGCGTACAAGATCGGCGGCGGAGTTTCCGCTCCGAAAGTGATTTATCAACCCGATCCTGAATATTCGGAGGAAGCGCGCAAAGCGAAGTTTTCCGGAACCTGCGTGCTCTGGCTGGTGGTCGGCCCGGATGGAAAAGCGCGCGATATCCGCGTAGCCCGCACTCTGGGGTTGGGCCTGGATGAAAAAGCCATCGAAGCGGTGAAAACCTGGCGCTTCGAGCCGGGTATGAAAGATGGCAAGCCGGTGGCCACGCAGTTGAACGTCGAAGTTACGTTCCGCTTGTACTGAGCGCTGGCGCTGAGTTGAGCTGCCACGAGAATTTGCTGCCACGAGAATGTGGGAGTCCGAAAAGGCGGCCGCGCCGGCGGCCGTTTTTATTTGGTGGAGAGTGACGGGCGTCCTCGCCCGTCCACCTAGTAGCTTCTGTCTCTATTCGTTCAAATCGTTTCTACTCCTTCAAATCCACGTGCACGACATTCTCTACCGGAAGCCCGAGGAACCGGGTCCCCATCTTCCTGAATTTTTCCGCCGAGTCGGTGGCGAAGAACTTGAGTTGCGGTGGGGCTGCGATCTCGTCGCTATTGTCGGAGCGCGGTCTCGGCATGAGCTTCAGTTGGCGAGCGACTTCTTCGGCGGTCGATTCGGCCGAATCGACGATCGTGATATGCGCCGGCGCCACTCGACGCAACAGCGGCTTAATGAGCGGATAATGAGTACAGCCGAGCAGCAGCACGTCGGCAGCGCCTGCGTCGTCGGGATGACGAACTTCGGGTGATCCGAAATCTGAGGCAAAGGCCTCCGCCAGATAAATCTTTGCTACTTGCTCGGTTACTGGATGTTCAATCCATCCCTCCTCGACCAGCGGCACAAAAAGAGGGCAAGCTTTTTCGCGTACCCGCACGTTTCTGGTTTCGAGCGCTCGCCGGTAGGCGTGGCTGGCGACGGTCGCTTCGGTGCCGATGACGACGGCATGTTTTTTCTTGCTGGCCTTGGCTGCAGCGTCAGCTCCGGGTTCAATAACGCCGATGACCGGCACGCTGGCCGCACGTTTAATCTCGTCGAGCGCCAGCGCCGTCGCCGTGTTGCAGGCAATGACCAGCAACTCCGCTCCTTGATCTTGCAGGTAGCGCACCGCGTCGACTGCATAGTGCGCGACCGTGGCCGCAGACTTGGAGCCGTAGGGAAGGCGCGCAGTATCGCCAAAGTAGAGATAGTTGGCGCCGGGAATGCGCTCGATCAGCGCGCGGAGAACGGTGAGTCCACCGACACCGGAATCGAACACGCCAATCACTCGCTGGTTACCCGCCGGCCGATCACTTTGCAGACTGCGTGAATTGGACACAGTGGCTGAGTCTAACCTTCCGCGGTGGTTGGGCCGATGACCGACCGAATTGCGGAAATTCGATTTGCCGGAAAGCCTCCATGGCTGGCGTGTTCGCGGACCAGCGCTTCATTCGGCGCGATATAGATGCAGTAGACCTTGTCGTCGGTCACGATACTCTCCAGCCACTGCACCTGCGGTCCAAGTTTCTGGAGAACGCCGCAGGATTTCTGCGAGATTGCCTGGAGCTCCTGCGGCGTCAATTTCCCGGCGTTGGGGATCTCGCGCTCGATGACGTACTTCGGCATGGTGTGCTCCTGCATGTTGATCTTTTTCGGTTGCGATCGCGAATCGGATTCTAGCACCACTCAAAGTCCGCCGGTACGTTCCGCGAACAACCGAGGCCCTCTATGGCAAGGCGCTGACGGTGGTTGGTGTTGAGCCGGCATCCTCAAACGAGAACGCGATCGAAACGTTGGGATACTCTTTTCCGTCGATCTCCACATATGGATAAACAAAGTAGTTCAGCGGCGGACCATCCTGCGCCGGCTTGAGTTTCAGATCGCGACCTTGCGTGAACTGCACCCGGTTCACATCGTGCGCGCCAAAGAAATAGTCGTGCTTTTCGGGATGCTTCCAGGCCTCGGAAATATCAACCGGAACCCAGCCAGCGGAATCGAGATAGAACTCAGCCCAGCAGTGGTAGCCGGGAACCTCGGCGGAATGTTTATCGACCGGCAGCGGAAACCCGATCTGAAAGCGCGCCGGAATTTTCTCGGCTCGCGCCATGGAAATAAAAACGGAGTGGAAATCGGTGCAGTTGCCATGCTTTGAATCGCAAGCCCAAAGCGTGTCGCCGTGTCCCCAGCCCGTGCCGGTCTTGTCGTATTTCATAGTGCGGAAAACATATTCGTAAATATCTTTGGCCTTTTCGAGCGGAGTGGTTGCACCCTTTGTTTCCTGCTCGGCCAGTTGCGCGGGAAGTCCAGTGACGGGAACGAGCCGGTCGGGCTCAAGAAACCGCGCCAGCTCGACGCGGGGGACTTTTTGGGCCGGTGCATCGTGGATGGGTTTTCCGTTGACCAGCACGACGTGTTCCTTGCGCACGACATCGTAATCGACAGAAAACTTGTACTCGGGTTTATCGGCGTTTGGAATTTCGGCATACAGGACTTCGTTGCCGTATTCCGGCTGCGGAACTTGTTTGAGCGGTAAGTCTCCACTTTTGGCGATGACGCGCACAGTTTGATACGTGTCGGAATGCGCCAGAGGAATCCAAACGCGGACCCGCTCACCCGGAGTGACATTTTTTACCGTAAAGCTGTAGTGGAAGCTGAAGTGGCGCTCGGTTTGAGCAAAAACGGGCGGAGAAGGCAGAGCAAGCAATGCAAAAAGCAGCACTTGACGCAGCATGACACATCCTTTCGAGAGGAGTCGCTTTCCAGCGACTGGCGACGAACGACTAGCGACGATTAATAAACAGGGAAACGGCCAACGGACGTTTTAAGCGTGACTAGCGTCAGGTAAAACCGCGGGCGAACAGTCGAGGGGAGCAGCGCATGGACCGAACCAGTAATCGGATACAGCTTTGCAGTTTGCCTGTGCCTGAGGGACGCTGTCAAATCTACTTCCGTCCGGCAGTTGCCTGACTCCTCGACGGCCCGTTATCCTTCTCGCCATGCCCAGCACTCTTGTCGAATGCGTTCCTAATTTTTCTGAGGGCCGCGACGCGGCCAAGGTTGACGCCATCGTCGAAGCCATGAAGGTCCCCGGCGTTTACCTGCTTGACCGCGAGATGGATTCCGACCATAACCGCTGCGTCATCACGCTGGTTGGCGAACGCGAAGCGATCCAGGAAGCGGCGATTCGCGGTGTCGGGAAAGCCGCGGAGTTGATCGATCTCACCAAGCATCAGGGGGCGCACCCGCGCATGGGTGCGGCCGATGTTGTGCCGTTTATTCCGATTGACGGGGTGACGATTGAAGATTGCGTCGCCATGGCGCGGCACGTCGGCGCGGAGATTGCGAAACGCTTTCAGATTCCGGTCTATCTTTACGAAGCGGCCGCAGCCACGCCCGAACGCCAGAATCTGGAAAATATTCGCCGCGGCCAGTTTGAAGGCATTCGCGCCGAGATCGCTACGAATCCCGCACGCAGGCCCGACTTCGGTGAGGCGCGCGTGCATCCGACGGCCGGGGCAACCGTGGTGGGGGCGCGCAAGGCGCTCATTGCCTACAACGTCTTCTTGAATACGCCCGACGTCGATATCGCGAAGAAAATTGCGAAGGCGGTACGTTTTTCAAGCGGAGGATTGCGCTTCGTCAAGGGCGCGGGATTTCTGGTGCGCGGCATGGCTCAGGTGTCGATGAACCTGACCGATTTCGAGCAGACTCCCGTGCACCGCGTTTTTGAGCTGGTGAAACGCGAAGCCGCGCGTTATGGCGTGATTCCGGTTTCGAGCGAAATTGTGGGATTGATTCCGAAGAAGGCCTTAGAGCAGGCGGCGGAGTGGTTTCTGCAAGTCGAGAACTTCGATTCCTCGCTGATTCTTGAGAATAGCCTGGCAGCCGTGATGTCCGGGCAAATGACGGCTGGGAAAACGACGGCCGTGGGCGGGCTGCGCGCGGGAGTCGAGCCTTTCATCGAGCAACTGGCCGCTCCGACCGCGACTCCCGGAGGCGGGAGCGCTGCCGCGGCCAGCGGTGCGATGGCTGCCGGACTCGCGGGCATGGTCGCCTCCATGTCGCGCGGCAAGAAAGCTTATGCGCAATTCGAAAGTCAACTCAATGCGGCGATTGCCCGGCTCGGCCAGTTGCGCGAAGAGCTAAAAGCCGCGATTGACGCCGACGCCGAGTCCTACAATCTCGTGATGAAGGCCTACAAGTCGGCCAAATCCGTTGAGGGTGCTGCTTCCGACGGAAAAGCCGCGATCGTTTCGGCGCTCAAGCAGGCGACCAGCGTTCCCATGGGCGTTGCCGAAAGAGTGGCGGAAGTGGAAGAGATCGCTGAAAAATTGAAGCCGATTACGAATCCGAACATGAAGTCGGACCTGACGACGGCGATCGCGCTGGCCAAAGCCGCGCTCGAAGGCGCGTTGGCAAATGTCGAGATTAATCTGGAATCGCTGGAAGACGCAGCGTTTGTGGCGGAAACGCGGAAGAGAGCGCTAATTCTGAAGGTGTAGCTATGCTCAGAAAGTCGATTCTTGTGCTCATCATCCTCGTCGGGCTCGCCACCATTGCGACCTTGTTTATTAACCCCTTGCGCTACTCCCGCCAAGACATCAAGACCTGCTTTGACGACGCTGGGGGGCTGCAGGCGGGAGCTTCTATTCGGATTGCCGGAGTTGATGTTGGGAGCGTGCGAAGCGTTCGTGCCGACCCACAAAACAAGAACTGCCCGGCGGAAATCGAAATGGCGGTGAGTACGACTTACGAAATCAGAATCCCCAAGGACTCGATCACGCGAATCGAGACGGAAGGGATATTAAGCGGAGTCTATCTGAGTATCGACACCACGCACGCGTCAGGCGCGCCCATCGAGAACTACGGCTATCTCAAAGGCGAGTCTCGCAAACCGACCCTCTCGCTTGAAGAACAGCTTAAAGCGGCAGATTTTCTGATCGGATTGATTCAGCAAACACGGGAGGCGGGGACGCGGGCGCCTGAGGACGGCGGTCCTCTGCCTCATCAGCCCGTCCGCTAAGGCGCCTTGGACGGCTCAACCCGAGCTTTTGTTTTCCACGCAAACTCCCGCGACGGAGTCGTTCTAGAGCTATGCCGGAGGCGACACACTTTAGTTACGGCCCAGCTTGATCGCCAAGAGCTAGAATAGACCCACGAAAGAAGCAATCCAGGGTGCTAACGCAACGTTAGCGGTTTGCATCTAAACTCCCAGACTCACGGGGAAGATATCGTCTCGAGGAGCGTTATGAAGAAATCGTTGTTTAGCAATCTGTTATCAGTGTTTGCGGCGCTGCTGCTGTGTGCGACGCTCGGTTATGCCATGCCGATTGCATCGTCGGCGCGTTCGATGGTGCCGTCGGAAGTCCAGCAGTTGATCGGTGTCGATTATCGAGTGCTCAAGGATTCGCCGACCGCGATGGCGCTCAAAGCGCAAGTGCTCCCGGATAATCTCAAGGAGCTGGAGTCGGCCCTGAAGGGCGTTGGCATTGACGCCGAGCGCGATCTCGACCAGCTCGATTTCGCCTCATTCCGCACGGACAAGAAGGGCATTCAAACCATCGGCGTCGCCGCCGGATCGTTTTCCGCTAAAGCCGTGCTCAAGAAGATGAGACTCAAGAAGATTTCGGGCACGAAATATGGCGTCAGCAGGATTTATCCGATGAGCAATGGCATGGTGATGACGTTCCTCGACGACAACACGCTGGCCTTTGGCACCGAGGACTCGCTGCACAGCGCGCTCGATACGAAAGATGGCAAACGGTCGTCGCTCGATGCGAATTCGGTGATGAGCGACCAGATGGCGGCGGTCGATGGGTCGCCGTTGTGGAGCATTCTCGACCAGAAGGGGACCCAGGCCATGATGCTTTCGGCGATGGGTGACGCTTCGAAGGTTGGCGATATCGATAGCCTTAAGAAAAGAATTCTGGCGTCCAGCTACACCATGAACTTTGCCAGCGGAGTGAATTTCGATTTGAACGTGCTCACGGCCGATTCGATGACCGCGGGAACGCTTTCCGCGTTGTTCAAGGGCGTCATGATGTACAAGAAGATGAATGCCAGCCCGGCGGAAAAGACAGCGATTGATGCGACCACGGTCGATTCCGACAGCGCTAACCTGCAACTCCATTTCAAGAGCGACGACCAGAAATTTCAATCGCTCATGAAGTCGCCGCTGTTCGCGGCCGTATCGCACTANNGCAGTGTCGCAATAAAGAGTCGCACTGATGCAGCGCAGCAGCTTTAGCGTAGAATGAAAAAACTTCCCGACAGTCTCCGGGAAGTTTTTTTTGCCTGCGTGCTCTTGCAAGAGAAGACGGGTGGGCGAAAAATAAGCGGGCGAACGACGGGCGGGCGAATGACGGACGGGCGAATGACGAGGGCTGAATGAGGGTACTGGTAACCGGAGGAGCGGGCTACATCGGCAGCGTGCTGGCGACGGAGCTGTTGCAGCGAGGGCACCAGGTGGTCGTTCTTGACAACCTCAGCCACGGGCACCGCCAGGCGGTGCCGAAAGACGCGGAACTGGTTGTTGGCGAACTGGCCGACCGCGCGGGGCTGGACCGTGTAATGCGCGAACACTCGCCGGATGCGGTGCTGCATCTGGCTGCGCTGATCGAAGCGGGCGAGTCGATGAAAGCTCCGGAAGTGTTTTTCCGCAACAACACCGCAAATGCGCTGACGCTGCTGGAAGCGATGCTCGCCGCAGGAGTGAAGCGCTTCGTTTTTTCGTCCACCGCGGCGCTCTACGGAAATCCGGAACGCACTCCAATTCAAGAAGATGATGCGCTGGCGCCCACCAATGCCTACGGCGAATCGAAATTGCTGGTCGAGCGCATGCTTGCCTGGTTCCATCGGATCCACGGACTGCGTTATGCCAGCCTGCGGTACTTCAATGCCGCCGGCGCTTCCCGCCCCGATCAGGGAGAAGCGCACCAACCGGAATCGCACCTCATTCCACGCATCCTCGCGGTCGCGCTGGGACGCGCCCAGCACGCGAACATTTTCGGCACCGACTACGCTACTCCGGACGGCACCTGCGTCCGCGATTACATCCATGTCAGCGATCTGGCGCGGGCGCATTTGCTGGCGGTCGATGCGCTGGCCAAGGAGCGGGAGAATTCCGTTCCGCTCATCTACAACCTCGGCAACGGCCAAGGCTTCAGCGTGCGGCAGGTGGTCGATGTGGCCCGGCAAGTTACGGGACATCCGATTCCGGTGATCGAATCGCCGCGCCGGCCGGGCGATCCGGCGGTGCTCATTGCCAGCTCGGAAAAGATCCGGCGCGAGCTCGGATGGCAGCCGAGGTTTCCGGACTTGCAAACAATTGTCGAAAGCGCGTGGCAGTGGCATCGTGCCCATCCGAATGGTTATTCGGGAGAGGATGCGGCGCAGCGCAAGTAGGAAGGGAACCCGAGTCCGAAGGTCTAGTCTCCCGGCACGCCGCTCACCGTTCCCGGCAATGGACTTCCAAGGGAAGGCGGGGAGCGATGGCTTGGCGAAAAAGTTGGATGAGGCAGCCCCGGAGCGGGCGAGGGTGGTGCTTCCGGCAACGCCGCGGCTGACGTGGTTGCCGGCAAAGGCAGGGCGCTTGTAGTTGGGTTCGACGTGGCATAAGTGAATTGCGGCACGATCTGCCGCAGACCGGCCAGAATCGAGTTGGTGTCGCCGACCGAGACGGCGACGTAGAGCTTGTCCAGTGCGTGCTTGAGGCGGGGCCAGGCGAGTTTGACGCTTTCGGTGCGGGCGATTTTTTCGCAGGCGCTCGGCGAAACCCGCTCGTCAGAATAGAACAGTTCTTCGTGAAGTTTTTCGCCCGGCCGCAGGCCGACGAAGCGGAATTCCTGGTCGTTTTTGCCGGAGAGGCGGGCCAGCGTTTTCGCCAATTCCGCGATCCGCACCGGCTCTCCCATGTCGAGCACCAGGATGTCGCGATGACGACCGACGGCGAAGGCCTGCAGCACCAGGCTGACCGCCTCGGAGATAGTCATAAAAAAGCGCGTGATGTCGGGATGCGTGATGGTGATCGGCTGGTTTTGGCGAATCTGTTCCTGAAACAGAGGAATCACACTGCCGCTCGATCCGAGAACGTTGCCGAAGCGGACGGAGACGCAGCGCATCTGTTTTCCAGGCCAGGCAGCGAGAAGCAATTCTCCAATGCGCTTGGTGCAGCCCATGACATTGGTCGGGTTCACGGCCTTGTCCGAGGAAATCATGACGAAGGCCGAGCAGTTCGCACTCTCGGCCACATTCAGCAGCGCGAGCAGGCCGAACACGTTGTTGCCGACCGCTTCGTCCACATTCTCTTCCATCACGGGCACGTGTTTGTAGGCGGCGGCGTGGAAAACAATTTCAACCCGGTGAGTCAGAAAAATCCTGCGCATGCGTTCCGGGTTCGTGAAGTCGGCGACACAGAATACCGCGCGCTCGTGGTCTTCAGCATTTGTGCCGGCATTTGTGCCGGCATTGGCGCCGGAGTGTAGACCGTTGGCTTCGGCCAGTTGCCGCTGCAGATGAAAAATTCCAGTTTCGTTCTGGTCGAGACAGACGAGCAATCCCGGCTTGCAGATCTGGATCTGGCGGCAGAGTTCGGAGCCGATGGAACCGGCGGCTCCGGTGACCATGACCACGCGCCCGCAAATATGCTCGCGCACCGGTTCCAGATCGAGGTTGACGGGAATGCGCCCGAGCAGGTCGGTCAGAGAGACTTCGCGCGCCTGTTGCAAGGTGACGCGGCCAGCAATCAGCTCCGCCATCGCGGGAACGGTGCGAAACGGCGCGTCCGCTTGCTTGCAGTGGGCAACCAGTCGCTGCATCTCCGTCTGCGTGGCCGATGGGATGGCAATCAGGACTTCGTCAATTCTCTGCTGCAACGCCACTTTCGCAAGCGCTTCGACCGGGCCGAGCACCGGCACGCCGCGAATTTTGAGCCCTGCCTTGCGGGGATCGTCGTCGATACAGCCGATGACGCGATAGCCAGTATCTGCATCCTGGGTTTCGAGAATGATCATTTGTGCCGCGTGTCCGGCGCCCACCAGCAGCAGGCGCTTTGAGGCCGAGTCGCGGCGCACGGTTTCCGCCAGCAGCCGGGAGAGAACGCGTAATCCACCGAGGAAGGTAAAGGTGAGCAGCGATTCCAAGGCATAAATCGAGAGGGGAAAAACCTTGAGTCCGAAGCCGTAGCGCACGATGATCAGGAAGGCAATCGAACCGGCGAGAGTTGCTTTCAGGATGTCGAGGGCATCGCTGATTCCGGTATAGCGCCACCAGCCGTGGGTCAAGTTGAAAAAGGGCATCAGCGTCAAGCGGACCACAATAAGGAGTGGGGCTGTGGTCCAAAGCAGCGATGGGTCGGGCAGACGGAACTCAAAGCGCAAGAGCCAGGCGCACACGTACGAGCCAAGAACCAGGCCGATTTGCGACAGCAGCACTAACAGCGAGCGGCAGCGCAAGAGTGCGGGCGATTTCCTTTGGGTCCTTCTCATTGCACGACAAGGAGATTGCTTCTGATTGCGGACACTTCTCTTATGGATCGGCATGAATAGGGTTTTCTTGAGGGGGAATTCGACTTTATTCGTGGCAAGGCGACGGGATAGGAAAGCGGTGTTTTGCGTGGGATGGGAGGGTCTCCGCAACCCCATTCTCCGTCACGCCATTCTCCGTCACCCCNNGGACTGGCATCGGAATGAAAGGCAGAGCTAGTGTTGCACTCCCTCCGCTCTGAGCACTCTCCACAGGGTGAGCGCCAGGATTTTCAAGTCGAGAAGAAGCGATTGTGCGGCCATGTATTCGGCGTCGTAGCGGACTTTGACGGGAATGTCGAGTTCGTCGCGTCCATTGACCTGCGCCCAGCCGGTGATGCCGGGAAGCAGGTGGTGCAGGCCACACGCGGTGCGCAGGGCGACCAGATCGTCCTGATTGAAGAGGGCCGGCCGCGGACCGACCAGGCTGAGATCGCCGCGAAGAACGCTGATCAGCTGTGGCAGCTCGTCGAGGCTGGTCTTGCGCAGGAGGGCGCCGATCGGCGTCAGATAGCGTTCCGGATGGGTTAACAGATGGGTCGCTATCTGCGGCGTGTCGACGCGCATGGTTCGGAACTTCGGCATACGGAAAAGACGGTTTTCTTTTCCAACGCGCTCTGACCAGTGCAGCGCCGGGCCCCGCGAGGTGATTCGCACCGCCGCCGCACACAACATCAACAGAGGACTCGCTGCGATCGCGATCGTTCCGCCAAGAACCAGGTCGAGGATGCGCTTCGAGGCGGGCAGGCTGTGGATCGAAGCTTCAGTCGTCGGCCTCGTCTCCGCCTCAGTCCTCGTCTCAGTCTCCGTCGCAGTCTTCGTTCCTATGACTGCGGCTGCACTTGTGTGGGGGCTGGTGAACATGGTGGTTGCGTTGTCTAGGAAGTTCGCATCCTTCGCGGCGCGCCCGGACCTTTGATGACGCGTTTGTCGGAGCTGAGGCGGAATTCCGCGCGCTTCAAGCCGTTGCGAGCCTTGACTGCGAGCCGGACCAGAAGCTTGCTGGCGCGGCTCCTGCCGAAGTAGTCGTAGGCGTCGTTGAAGGTGATCAGCGCCTGGTGCAATTCGGCGAGCGATTTTTTCGCCTGTTGATTGACGCTTTGACTGCCGAAGTGGACGATCTCAGCCACGGGCGTGTAATGCACGGCGTAGCCTTTTTGTTTGAGCATGAAGTTGTAGGCCAGATCGGAGACAAAAAGGCGGAAGCGCTCATCGAGCAGGCCAGCCGTTTCCCAGGTGGAGCGGCGAATCACGTAGGCGGTGGTGCCGATGCTGTCGACCGGCTGGGCTTTCGAGTAGTCGAAGCCGGTCGCATAGTAGCGGTCGGTGAGCCGGCTCCGGGGAAACAGTTTGTGCCAGTTCAGGGCCTGCAGCAGCATGGTCAACGGTCCGGAAAAATGACGGATGCAATGCTGGATCGATCCGTCCGGGTTCAACAGCTTCGGACCGCAGGCGGCCACGCCGGGGTTCTCATCCATGTACTTGACCAGCGCGAGGAAGGCATTGCCGATCAGTAAGGTGTCGCTGTTCAGCAGACAGGCGTAACGGGCGCGCGACATGCGCAGGCCAAGATTGTTGTTGCGGACGTAGAACTGGTTGGTCAGATTGCGGACGAGGATGACGCCGGGAAATTCTTCGGCCACCATGTCCGCACTGCCATCGGGAGAATGGTCGTCGATGCAGATGATTTCAAAGCCGATCCCGCGAGTGTGTTCGTAAATCGAGCGAATACAGTTGCGCAGCAGCTCGCGCGTGTTGTAGCTGGGGATGATGATGGTGAGGTCCAACGTGAGGTTCAACGTGATGTCCAACGTTTTTTTCATGGATTTCTCCCGTGCTGTCCTCGTCCCGAGGTCGCGACGCTGCGATGGTGATGGCGGCGCTCCCAAGCGGGAACGTGACTTCGCAGCGGACGCCCGGGAATGCCGACTACGGTACAGCCGTTTTCGATCGAATCGACTACCACGGCATTCGCGCCTACCGTGACGTGGTTGCCAATCCTGATGCCGCCGAGAATCTTGGCGCCTGCTCCGATCACGACATCGTCGCCGATCTCGGGACGCAGACTGGAATCGAAACCCATATCCAGTTTTTGCGAGCCCAGCGTGACGCCCTGAAAAATGGTGACGTTGCTGCCGATGTGCCAGGATCCGATGACCGTGCCCGAGGGGTGAGGGAAGAAAATTCCTGGTCCGATTTCGCAGCGGGGTGCGACTTCCAGGCCGAACAGCACCAGATTGAGATAGCCGAGCAATTGCGGCAGTGCGGGAATCCCGGCCAGCAGGGCCGCACGGCTGGCGCGGCAGAGCGCAATGGGCAGAAACCGAGGATGCAGCAGACGACAGAGCAGCTGCCCGAAGCCGGGCCGATGGATCGAAGGCTTTTTGTCCAAACCATCGTCGCCTATATGCCGCCCGGTCGCATTCTGCCCGGCCAGATTCTCCCTGGCTTCGTTCTGCGACGCGACGCCGCGCTCGAGTTCCCACTGGCGTTGGAGATCGCTAGACAGAAGCTCTTTTAGATTGGGCATAGGCGGCACGTTGGTCTGGAGATTCGTCCTGTAAATCGTCCCGTACATTTTTGTTCAGGATTGCGTCGGCCGTGCCGGACGTCTCATGAGCAATATCGGCCGAGAGATGGCCGGGCATGAGGCCCCTCGCCACCAGTTCCCGCGTGGCCCGGTCGAGACGGTCCGGTTCCTCGGGCTGGGTCTTCACCCATTCGACAAACCGCGTCAACCCCTCGTCGAGCGAAATCAGCGGCGTGAACTGCAGGCAGGCGCGAAGCGAGGTCAGATCGGCATATCCGTGGCGAACGTCGCCCAGGCGATACTGGCCGCTGATCACGGGCGGCGTCCGCACACCGAAACGGTCGGCGAGAAGCAGTGCGATCTCGCGCACCGAAGTGGGCTGGCCGGAGCCGACATTCAGGGTCGTTCCCTCGGCGCTGTCGGATGTGATCGCCAAGCCGACTGCTCGCGCCACGTCGGAGACGTGCACAAAATCGCGGCTCTCTTCTCCATCCTCGTAGAGTTGGATGGTTTTTCCCAAGCGCAACTGGTTGGAGAAGATCGAGAGAATGCCGGTGTAAGGATTCTTCAACGACTGGCCTTCGCCATAGACATTCTGAAAGCGGTAGATGATAGCCGGAATCCCCAGCGCCTGGGCGGCGACACGCACCAGGTGCTCCTGCGCCAGCTTGGTCGCGGCATAGACGGAGGCGGGCGCGGTCTTCGCCGCTTCGGATGTGGCCGTCGCTTCGATCGTGTTCTTACAGCCCGGACACCGCGGCTGCCATTCGCCCCGGCGCAGCATGTCTTCGCCCCGGGTCGGCGGATAGACCGGGCCGCAACGGCGGCAACGGTAAGCTCCCTCGCCATAGACTGAACGCGAAGAGGCAAGAACGATTTTGCGCACGTCGTGGCGATGGTTGGCGAGGTGGTCGAGCAGCCGGGCGGTCCCGCCGGCGTTGATCTCCGTGTAGCGGGAGATTTCATACATCGACTGCGCCGTGCCCGTCTCGGCTGCAAGATGGACGACCGTCTGAACATTTTCGAGCGCCGCCGTCCAATCGGCATCCCGCGCCACATCTCCGCGCATTACGTCCACCTGCGTGCGCGGCAGCGACTGTAGCGCGGACATGTCAGGGATGGCGCCGTGGATCTGCGCGCTCAGATTGTCGAAGAGCAGAACGGAACATCCCTCTGCGACCAGGAGTTTGGCGACGGCGACGCCGATGAAACCGGCGCCGCCGGTGATCAGCACTCTGTTGTTTTTCATAAGGGCCAAGCTTGCGATTTTTTTGTCGGTACTGCGGTGTCGATACGGTTGTGTCGATATTGCTGCGTCGATACCGCCTGGGACCCGCCCGGGCAGGGCGAAGGAACCTAAAGACACTCGCGATAGAGCGCCAGCGTTTGGTCGGCGCATTTGTTCCAGCTATATCGGGCGACTACGCGCGTGCCGCGTTCTCGCGCCCTTTGTCGCGCGGCCTCGTCGTTGACGGCAACCAGTAACGCCTGTTCGAGAGAGCCTTCCTCGTGTGGATTGAAGTAGAACGGCGCGTCGAGGCAGACCTCGGGAAGGCAAGAAGTGTTGCTTACCAGTGCCGGGCATCCTGCCACCATGGCTTCAAGCGGCGGAAACCCGAATCCTTCATACCAGGACGGATAAATCAACAGCGTGGCGGCGGCATAGGCTTCGGCGAGCGAGGTGTCCGAGAGTTGGGGGAGCACGATCAGCTGGCGCTCGACCTCCAGACGCCCGGCCAGCACCCGCTCTTCCGGCGTCAGCGGGCCTCCACCGGCGGCCACTAACAGCAGGGATTTGTGCAATCCGGTTGAACGAAACGCGCGCAGCAGGCTGTTGAAGTTCTTATAGGCCGCCCGCGAGCCGACAAAGAGCAGATACTCGCCTGGGACCCGTTGACGCAATTCCGTTGCCGCCTGCGACGAGCCGGGCAAACGGTTGAGACCATGGTGAATTACGCGCGTCCTGGCCCGGTCGATGCCATAGAAACGCAAGAGGTCCTGCCGGCTCGATTCCGAAACGCAGATGATTGCGTCGGCGCGTTTGTAGAGATTCTGCTTGGCGCGGATGATTTTTTGCAGGTCGGGAAACAATTCGGGAAAGCGTTCCTGCACGCAATCATGATGCGTGGCCACCACGCGCCTGGCCCGCACCAGCGGCATGCGGCGATACAACGTCGGATGATAGATATCGACTTTGCCGGCAAACAGCGCCAGGGCGTTGCCGAGCGATTCGTTGGCGAGGTAGCGCAGGTTCCCGCGCCGCAGCCGGCTTTTCCATCCCACCACGTTCGTCTGCGCGCAGGGCAACTGCTCGAAGGGATACACCGTGTCGTGGATCCCGAGCCAGAGCTCGGTGTAGACGTCGCGCGCGCCGGCGAGCGAGCGCATCAGTTCGTAGAAATAGCGCGACGCTCCTCCGGCATTTTGCAAAGAGAAGACTTGATGGTCATAAAGGATCCGCATGGAATCAGGTTTTTGGACCGGAGCCATGCGCTCCGGCGACCGGCGGATGGGGTGGCTGTGAACTCCTTCGCGCATCGAGGCAGGCATCAGCGTTGTTGTCGTTAGTCGCTAGTCGTGAATTGCGGAATGCCCTCGGCCCGCGCCGGTGCGACGCCCTGGCCGGCGAGTTCGGCCAGACGGATGAAGGCAACCATGGCGGAGGGCAGCAGGATCGAATGCTGGAACATGGTCTTCACCAGAGAAACCGAGAACGGGTCGCGGAAAAAGGTGAACGCCAGCCAGCCGGAAAGCATGACGTACATGGTGCGGTACAGCGGGGAACCGTCGCGTGCTTTGATCCAGTGCAGTGCGACGGGCAGCAGAAACATGAAAACTGCGGTACCGATCAGGCCAAAATTGAAGCTGAAGGAGACGAACGAGTGCAACGCGCCTAACGGGCTGAAGACTTCGGGCGCCTGAATGAGGGCCGCTTTCCCAGGGAACAGGGCCGAAGGTATGAGGTTCGAAAAGTCGGAGAGCAGATACTTCGGCGCCGCCAGCCAGATCAGGTGGTCGTTGCCCAGAAAATAAACCAGCGAGATGCTGGTCAAAACCGGTTCGAGCAGCAGGTTCACTCCCGCATCGGCAATCGAAGAATTGACGCGGAGCGCGCCCACCGTGCCGAACAAAGCCGCCAGCGCGGCGGCGGCGAAAATGATCTGCTTTTTGCTGAAAGGGCAAATATACAAGGAGCGGAAAACGCCGAACATCAGGACAAAAGAGGCCACGTAGAGACGGCTGCCAATCAGGACCAGAAAGATGGCGCCGGCCGCGAAGGGAAGCATGAGCACGGTGAATCGCGGGTGGCTCGAAAGCCGCAGCAACAGGATGGAGCCGAGCAGCACGACCCAGGCGGTGACGTTCCCGCGTGCGATCTGCAGGCTGACTTCGGTGGTGTAGGGCGCGAGCAGTTCTTCGCGGTGGGCGGCAATTTCCGCGAGGAGAATCAGGAAGGCGCCGCCGCTGAACAAGCCCAGGATTTGCGGCGACAGACTTCTCGGCCGCAATGTTTTTGGGCGGCATAGTTTTGCGCGGAACATCTTTGCGCGGCACATCTTGGGGCGGTAGATCCAGGCCCCGCATCGATCGCCGGCCATGAATGCGGCATAGAGGGCGACAATCGCGATCAGATAGGGGCCAATCCAGCGGAGATCAAACAACGCCGCCCAGGCCAAGGGCATATCCTCGGCGCGGAGAAAAAATCCACAGGCGATGGGGGTCACCCAGTAAAAGATGAAGCCCAAAGAAAACAAGGCGACATGATCGATCCGGATCCGGCCGCGGTCCACGCTGTGCCGCCAGGCATAGACGGCCGGGAGCAAGAACGCCGAGAACAGAAGCATCCACTCGATCATGGGGCGAACCAGAATTAGGAACGAAAGCTAGGAATGAAAGTTAGGAGCGAAAGTTAGGAATGAAGTTAGGAGCGAAAGTTTGGAAAACACGAACTGTCCGAGTTCGGAACAACTGGGCTAGGAGCCATAACCGTGCGCGAGATGGAGCGCGCTCCTTTTTTGCAGGCCGCGGAGATACGACAGAAAGACGGCGGCGGCCAACACCGCGAGAAAAAAGCTGGCAATGAGCTGGCCGGCCGCAGCGCCGGCGGGACCGAACCGGGGTACCAGAAACCAATCGACGACACCGAGCACGGTGGCCGCAGCGGCAATTCCTCCGACGTAGGCACCGCTCTTGTGCAGGCTGGGTAAGAGGCTGAGAAACGGGTTGCAGACGGCCATGACCAGAAACACCAGAGCGTAGAGCGGAGCGACCTGGCGCGCGACCGGCAAATGCCTGTGCCCGAGCGCCTCGCATGCCGTCGGTCCGAGCGTCCAAAACAGCGCAGCTCCGACGATACCAAGAGCGGCGCTGGCGAGAGCAAATCTCTTGAACCGCCGGACCAATAGCTCGCCGTCGCTGGCCGCGCTGACCAACTCGGGAAGAAAGGTATTCAGCAGACAGGTGAGCACGGCCGTGCCGAACAGATACAAACGGCTGACCATGGCATACTGCCCCACCGACCCGGTGGGAACATACTTGGCCAAAAGGATGACGTCGAGGGTCTGATAGGCGAGCAGCAACAGCATTCCGGAACTTGCTTTGGCGCCGGAGAGGACAATTTCCGAAGTGAGGAATTGGCGGCGGGCTGGTCCCGCTGCGGCGCGAGGGTGGCGGCGGAGGGCCCGCCAAAGTTGGATGCGTCCGGCATACATGCCGGCGGCATTGAGCAGCGGAATGGCCCATACCCAGCGCACCACCACCGGCCGCAGCACCAGCAGTGCGGCCAGATACAGGCCCAGTCCAAAGGCGCGCGTCCGGGCCAGCGTGCCGGGCATCCCCAGAGCCACCGCCAGGTAGGAGACATCCACGGTTCGGGACAGCACCATGGCGAATCCGGCCACGATAACGGCGGCCACATCGGAGTGTCCGCGGCGCCAATAAACCATCGCCAGAAACGCCGTAACCGGGCCGCAAACCCCAAGCGACACGGCCAGGCGAATTCGCTCACCCCGCTGGACGACTCCGATGGGATCGCCTCCCGCCTCTTCGATGAGCCGGGGACCGGTCAGATCCAGTCCCAGGGCGCCGATGACCATCAGCACCTGGTAGATGCTGGTGGCAATGCTGAGCTGCCCATACTGACGGTCCGCCAAAATGCGGATCAGCCATCCGTAGACAGCGAAGCCGAGCAGGTAGGTCAGACCGTCGGCCGATAGATAACCGAAAAATCTCGCCCACACTGGCGGCAGAGCAAGTTCGGAGCGGGGCCGGCCCAGGCTGGCGCTGGCGCCAAGGCCATCTTGCCGATCGCGGTTGGCTTTCGGGGAAGACGTCGTCGGGGAGGAGGTCGTCGAGGAAGAAATCATTGGGGAAAAAATCACTGAGGAAAAAATCACTGAGGAAGAAATTATTCGCTGGCGCTCAAAACCGAGTCCGGTCCCGGCCCCGGTTCGGGACCGAACCTCGAAACGGTGGCCTTCAGCAGTCGCCAACGGGCGTCGGCATCGGGATGAAGACGCAAGCGATGGAGCGCCTCCGACAACAGGACGTAGAAACCGGAACCGATAAATCCCAGAAAGGCCGCGAGGGCGATGATCAACGTCCGTGGCGGCCCGGACCGTTTCTCCGGCTCGACGGCACGGTCGACCACCTGCAGGATCCCGGAGTCGTTGGCTTCGTCGATCTTCGCCGCTTCGAATTGCTTGGCGAGAAATTCGTATAAAGTCTCGTGGTATTTCACATCCCGCACGCGGCGCAGGTATTCGAGCGCGGCGGCGGGCACCTTGCCGGTGGGCACCTGGATGTTGCCGTTTCCCGGCTGGGAATCGCGCTCCAAGTTTGCCAGCTGCGCGCGCAGCGCGGCTAGTTCGCGTTCGCCGCGGACCACATCCGGGTTCTGATCGGTGGCAAACGAGCGGCGGGTTTCGAGTCGTACCTCGCCCATCGCGATCTCGGCCCGGGTCCGGGCGACGGCCTCGATGATGGCCTTGCCCTGCGTGTCTAACTGGATCATGCCGGTTTGTTCCTGCGTCCGCCGGAGGTTGAGTTCGGCGCGCGCCAGTTCTTCCCGTTCGGCTTCGATCTGCTGCTGAAAGAACAGCCGCCGCTCGGCGGCTTCGGAGATGGCGAGGGTCTGGTTGAGCGCATGCAGTCCGTCGAGGTAGGCGTTGGCCAGGGCCGCGGCCCGTCGGGGATCGCGATCTTCGACCGCGACCGAGATTAATCCGGTCTTTTCCACCGCTTCGATGGTGCTTCGTCGCAGCAGCTTCTTGCGAGCGTCTTCGAAACGGCGCACGCGGTACACGCGCAGCAGATCGAATTGCCGGATGAGCCCGTCGGCCACGGTGCGGCTCTTCAGGATGGCGACATACAGGTCGGCGGGATTTTTCAGCGAGAGATCTTTGCCGGCCAGGCCGGCGAGAGCGCCCATCTGCCCCACGATCGACGCGGCCAGCGACTGGCTGTGCTGCGGCGGCAGCAAGGTCGCGGTCGCCGTGTAGGCGGCCGGGAGCAGCAGCACGGTCGCGCCCGCGAGAAGCATGGCGCCGACGGTCGCTGCTACGATCAGTTTCAGGTTGCGGGCCAGCAAGATCATGAAATCCAAGAGATCGATTTCGGTTCCCAGAGGGCGGTCGTCGAGCGATCGCGTCTCCAGAGGCGGAGAGTCGAAAGACCGAGAGTCGAGAGAAGGAGAGTCGAGCGAGAGCGCTCCGACTGACGATCGCATTCCGTCCGCGTGCGCCAGGTCGGTTTCAGATTCCACGGCGATGTTTCCGTTCGAGGGGTTCATGGAACTACCCTCATTGATGGAACTACCCTTCATTGAATGACCCTGACGGCCGCCGCGCCGAGGGCAAACTGCGAAAAGACCTGGCTCCAATCGCGCAAGCCGCGGAGGAAGCTGCCATGCGACAGGCGCTCGGGAACGACAATGGCATCGCCCGGCATGAGGCGAAGCGAGGCGAAGTTTCCGTTCCACAGTCCCTTGACCGACTGCTTGCTCAAGATGGAGCCGTCGGCGCGGATGACAAACATGCGGTTCGTGTCCGCCTCGCGCGTGGGGCCTCCGGCGCGCCGCAGGTAGTCCTCCACCCTCGCCTCGCGCCGGTAGAGAAACGAATTCTTGTTGTACACCGCGCCCAGCGTGGCCACCGTCGAGGGGCGATAGGGCACCACCAGGCGGTCGCCGTCTTCGAGCGCGATATCTGGCAGGTCGGTCACTCCCGAGGAATCCGGTTTGAAGTCGAGGACGACGCGTCCGGCGGCCCGGACGGCGCGAAGCTTGTCGATCAGCTGACGCTGCGCTTCCAGTTTTTCCCGGTTATCGGCGATGGCCTCGGGCGTCAGCCCGGACGGCGCGAGCGCGTTGCGGGTGAGGTCCTCTTCCAGATTCTCGATCATCTGGTCGAGGCCTTTCTGCTGGCCGATACGCACCGATTCGCGGGTAAACTCCGCCCCGTAGAGATAGGCGTTCCCGGTCAGGCCTCCGGCGCGCTCGACCAGATGGCGGACGGTCTCTCCCGGCTCGGCGCGATAGACGCCGGCGGCGAGGAACTCGCCTTCCAGGTGCACGAACTTGCTGCGTTTTTCGAGTGGCACGGCCAGATCGTTCTGCGAAAAAATGGTGACGATATCGCCGGGTTCGAGCAGGAGGTTGTTGTGCTCGTCACCTTCGAGCACGAGTTTCCCCAAATTGAAGGGGATGAGGCGCGTCGTCAGATCGTCGGGGTTCAGCCGCTGAATGACCGCATAGTCCCAGTTGATCTCGGGAGCATCGCGGGTGATCCGGTTGCGCAGCTCCGCGGCGGCCGTGCCCGGATTCCGGCGAGTCGGTTCGGTTCGCGTTTCGGAGGCATCTTCCGGGTACGGGTCGCGCCGCGCGTCGGACCGAAGATCGGACCGGAGATCGGACCGGAGATCGGACATTAACCCAGGCCGCGGCTCGGGCCGCATCTCCCCGTTCCCGTTGACGTTGGCGAGGCGCCAATACTCGCGGGTGAGGAGTGCGTCCTGGTTCGGGATCAGTTCGCGCAGCCGCATGCCGCTGTGCCAGGCGACGCGTCCGGGATGGGCCACGTTGCCGCGCAGCGTCACCGCATTCTCGAATCGCGGAGAGAGTGCGAGGATGCGGACCACATCCCCATCCTGCAGCGGACGGTCAAGACCGGTTGCGGGGGCAGCATTTTGCTTCAGGCTCAGCGCATGGAGGGGAAATTCCTCGACGCGGCGGACGTTATGGTCTTCAATGCGCTCGACGACCGCCTTTTGCCCGTCGGCGGTCGTCGCCAGACCGCCTGCCATTTCGATGGCGCTGCCAAGACTGGTCTGGTCCCGCAGTTCGTAGATCGCCGGCACATTCACGCTGCCGGCGAGCGCAATCGACGGCCCGGCGGGAGGGATGTAGATGACATCGCCGGGCAGCAGCCGCACGTCTTTGGATTTGTCGCCGCGCAACAGCAGGCCGTAGAAATCGAATTCCGTTACAACGTTATCGTCGCGCTTGAGCTGGATGCGCCGCAGCGAACCTGTGGCCGACGGGCCTCCCGAAGCGAACAGCGCATTGACCAGCGTGCACAGGGAACTGACAGTGTAGCTTCCCGGACGCCGCGCCTGGCCTACAACGAAGACCTGGATGGAGCGTAGCTGTCCGAGGTTGCCCGTCAAATCGAAATCGCGGAATACCCGGCGCATCGCCGTCCGGAAATATTCCGGAAGCTGTTCGAATTTCAATCCGGCGACAGAAATCACGCCGACCTTTGGCAGGAAGACCTCGCCTCCCCGGTCGACCACCAGTCTCGCGTTCAGGTCGATTTGCCCCCACACTCGAAGCAGGATTTCATCTCCCGGTCCGAGGCGGTAATCGTCGGTCACCGGAACCCGGTCGACGGGGGCGAAAGTTGTCGGGACGCGTTGAAACAGGTTGGAACCGTAAATCGGCAGCCAGCGGCCGACCGAGCTCGCGACAAATTGCTGGAATTCCGTGGGCGGTTCGGGAACCGCATCCTCGCGAAATGGGACCGCTCGCCGTCTTGCGCGGTCCGGCTCTCCGTTTCCGCCGGGTCCGTTGTCCCCCGGCGAGTGGTTCGGCCAGGGATTGTCAGGCCAAGCATGGTTCGGCCAGGCAGTGTTCGGCCACGGATNNGTCCGGCCGGGTTTTGTCCGGGAACGTTCGCCTGCGTCGCGCCCCCGCCGTTCGGCCATGCCCCCATCGCCGGATTCTCCTGAGTGTCTACCAGCGGAGTGGCCGCGCCGCCCTGGTCAAGGGTGTCGGGACAGTCTTGTTCCAGACAGGGTGCGTCGTCTGGCGGCGTAGTCGGCGTAGCCTGCGACCATCCCAGCCCGGAAAGAGCCAGCAGGCAGGCAAAGGCCGACGCTTTCCACCCGAGGAGTCTACGCAGCGACGCAACGGACTGCCCCGCGCCGCTTGGCGACATGGTTTTTTCAGAAAGGATGGTTGCGAACGTCATGAGTCTTTGGCATTTGCATTTCGAGAAACAAATTGGCACGGTCCGTGTCTGCGGCTATGCCTGCGGGCCATGTCTGCGGTCTCCGCCAGCGGTCTATGCCTGTGGTGTCGTCCAGCTTCGTCCAGGGTCAGCAGCTACGATCAGCAGCTACGATCAGCAGTTGCGACCAACAGGACCAGGTCGCCGCGTGGTGTCGCAGCCGAATTTCGCTCGGGGACTGGGGGCGGGCTCCAAATCGACGGCGTCGACCTCGACGGCCACACTTTGCCGGATCGCCTCGATCGCGATCACGATCCGAGACCGATTTTTTTCGCGGACCAGCACGCCTTCCATGCCCAGCATGGCTCCAGCTTTAATGCGGACGCGCTCGCCGACGACGAGATAGGGATGGGGCTCGATCTTGCGCTGCCCGACACCCGAGCGCAGCGCAGCGATTTCAAAGTCGGGAAGCGAAGCCAGGCTCCGGCCAAAGCTGACCAGCGACCACACCCCCGGCACTTCGAGCACGCGCGCGCCCTGGATGCGTGCCGCCACGCCGTACATGCCGAAAGTCGGCGGACAGATGATCACGGCGTCCTGGCCGGCGCGGCAGTAGGCGCGGATCAGCAGGTCGATCAGTTCATCGCTGCCG
>PMSZ01000099.1 GCA_003168235.1 Acidobacteriaceae bacterium | reverse complement strand
CGTTGGCGGTCAGAAACAGACCATAACCGGCGCCGCGCGCCAGAAATTTGACTTGAGGAGCGGTCTGGCCCTGGTTCGGCTCGAAGAACATCGGTATGGCGAGCGCCTGCGAGGCCATCGCGCTTTGAGCGGCAGGAGTTGGCCTGCTCGGTTCGGCGGCATGGACCGTGGTCGCAAAATTACTGGCCCCAAAATAAATCGCGGCGCTTGCCACGACGATCAAAGCGGTCAGAAATGCAGACTTGGCCGCATTTCCTGTGGGTTTAGCTGAAGCCGAACGTCTCACCGAACCTGTTGCCGACACCGGGTAATTCCAATTCACGCAGCTCCTCCGATTTCCCAATTTNNTTTCGTGGGGTGAGAACAAGAATGGCCACAAACACAGCTGCCGCTTGACGCTCTTATGAAAGCGGATGCGTACCTGTCACCAAAACTGGGATTGAACCAAACGAATACTTTTACATTCAACAGATACGCTGTCAAGCAGACAGACAGCCTGGGCCGGTTAATGAGAAGCCGAAAGCGAGCGAAATGGTTGTAAGGAAAAAGGTCTCGGACGTCAGGTAGAGGTCTCGGCAAGAAATTAATTATGGCGCGGGCGCGCTCAACCGCGAAAAAGCGAGAGTTCTTGTCCGAATTGTTCCGTGCCGAGGCCCTCCCGATTAGGGTCCAGGTAGGCCTGAGACCTGACACCTAAGNNGACACCTAAGACCTGACACCTGCCTTTCGCATTTCCTCAACTTCCCGCTTCAGCCGCGCATAGCGCCGCACGATCGTCGTCAGATAACCGATGTGGATGATCCAGGTGGCAGCGTAGGCGGCGAAAAGGTATGGGTTCGCGATTATCATAAATAACAATTTTTATTCTTATGCGCTCCGCCTTGGATCGCGTAGCGATTCCATGGCATAGGCCGTGTCGACTTCGCGCTGCAGCTGCTCTAAGCGATAGCGCGCCCAGCAAACGAGAAACGCAAAGCAGGAGAACGCCAGCCAGTTGATCAGCAGCACGTGCAGCATTCGTGGATCGATCGATCCGCCTCCGCCCATCACCGGCTGCGGGTGCTGGGTGCGGAAGAACCAGATCGAAAAGTAAACAAACGGCACGCATAGCGCGCCCAGCACCGCTAGAGCTGCCGCCAGCAAAGGCGTTTCTCCGCTGGACGAAAAGCGGCGCAGAAAAAGATAGCTCACATAAATGAGCCACAGAACCAGGGTTGACGTCAGGCGCATATCCCAAGTCCACCAGATACCCCAGACCGGACGCGCCCAGATTGGCCCAGTGACCAGATTGACGGTCAAGAAAACGACACCCACCTCGGCTGTGACCAGCGCGACCATATCGGCAGCGGGGTTGCGCTTGATCAAATAGAAGATCGAAGCACCGAAGTTGATGAAGAACAGCATGAACCCGATGATCGCCGAGGGTACGTGGTAGTAGAAAATCCGCTGCACGTTGCCCATGGTTTGCTCGGTGGGAGCGACCCACAGAGCCTGATAGAACGCGTAGGCCAAGAAGAGCGCCGTCAGGACGCCGAGAATGGGGAAGGCTTTTTTCATTAAAATGCAGCTCTGAAAGCTCACAGCCAGAGCTAAACGGCTTGGAGCGGGTCTACTCCGCGTTCAACACCGTTTCAAACAAGAGCAAACACACGGTAGTGAACACCAGATCGTAGGTAGCCAGCAACACGATCCAGAAGTGCGCCCCTTCACCATTGAGTATAGCGGTAGTGGCCTGCACCATGGCGATCAGCGCCGGACTCGAAAACGGAAACAGCAGAAGCGGCAGCATGATCTCGCGGCTGCGCGTCCGTAGCGACATGGCAGCGAAGAACGTGCCGTTGACGACCAAGGCCCAGGTTCCAAGCGCAGCGACCAGCGCCAGTTGCCATGCCGGGCCAAGGGCGCGCAACCGGTAGAACATGATGAACAGCGGGGTCATCAGCGCTTCCAGCACGCTCACAAAAATAAAGTTTCCCAGCACTTTCGCGATAAACAGCGAGTTCGGAGGAGCGGGCGAGACGCGGTAGGCGTCGAGCACCTGATTACGAATCTCTCGCGCCCAGGTTTGATTCAGTGCCACCACTGCCGCAAACAGAAACGCGACCCACACCAGCCCGCCCGCGATCTGCCGCGACTCCTCAGCCGTAGGATCGAACGAAAAGGCGAACACCACCACCACCAGCAAAGAAAAAAACAGCATGGAGTTGATGGCATCTTTCGATCTCCACTCTAGCCGCAGGTCTTTGAGCAGGGTGACGCGGGTGATGCCGGTGGGCGCGCTCATACCTTCGACTCCGCTTTGAGCGCGTGTGTCCGTTCGACAATTTTGCCGTACTCCATCCAGACAAATTCGTCGGCCACATTTTCCAGTAATGACGCCTGATGGGTGACGACAAGGATCGTTTTGCCTTCATCACGGATTCGAGCCAGCAAGCGCGCCATCTCGGTTGCGGAATGAGCGTCCACGTTGGAGAAAGGCTCATCCAGCAAAAGGATTTTGGGATCGTTGAGTAAAGCCCGCGCCAGAGACATGCGCTGCCTCATGCCCTGCGAATACTGGCCGACAGGACGAGGTAGGTCGGGATCGAGTCCAACGGAGCGAATGACCTCCGCGCAGCGCGTGCCGTCGGCGATTCCGTAGAGCCGCGCAAAGTATTCGAGATTCTCGATGCCGCTCATCTCGTCATAGAGCAGAGAGGGATGAGCCATGTAACCGATATGTTGGCAAATGTCGCGAAACTCCCTCGCCGCAAGGATTGAGACTTGGCCGCTTGACGGCTGGCTGAGTCCAGCAAGCGTTCGCAGCAAGGTAGTCTTTCCGGCGCCGTTGTCTCCGAGAATTGCATAGAGTTTGGCGCCGGCGAATTCCGCGGTAATGCCGCGCAGAGCGGCAAAACGGCCAAACTGCTTGATCAGATTCGTGACTGTGATGACGGGGGCGTTTTCAGTCAATGGATTGAGAAGTTTAATTTGCCATCCCGCCCGCTGCGGAGTTCGGGCTCTGCGAACCGCCGTTCTGCGACATGCTCTTCGTCGGTGTAGCTGCGGGCGCGGTTCCAGGAGCCGGCGCGTACTTTGAAGCACATTTTGCTTGCAGTCCTTTGGCGTGGAAAACGCCGTCGCGTCCGAAGCTGCCATCAGCGAGGGCCTGCGAATCATCTTTAAAAGTGTCGGGAGGAGCTTCTGTCCCGGTATACGACACCGGCAGCGTCAGATCGTTTTCCTTCAGCATAAAATCGACGCGGGTCCCGGAGCGCCTGATCGACCCCGGCACCACATTCCCCGCCACGCGCAAACGCTTCGAGTAAGCCTCGTTTCCCATGCCATTCAATTCTTTGATGGTGACGTAGTAGCTCTTGCTGTCCTGCACTCCGGTGTAAGCCAGATAGGCAAGAGACAGCAGAATTAGTACTGTGACTGAACCGAATTTCAGATACCTGCCGGTTTCGCTGGGCATCAACTCCGCTCCTGAGTAAAAACTGTACGCGCCGTCCGTGGACGGGTCAAGATGCGAAGGTGCGCAGGCAAGCGTTCGC
>PMSZ01000272.1 GCA_003168235.1 Acidobacteriaceae bacterium | reverse complement strand
TGCAGCGAAGGAATGGCATTGCGCGCGCCTTTCACCGGCAGGGTCTGCAATACGAGATGCATCACTTGCTGGGTAGGCAAGGGATGCCACGGGAAATTTTGTCCGAAGATGTGGACGGGGCCGGTAGCCGGAACCATGTTGTAGAAAAGGATGCCGATGGGTCCGGTGACGAGAAACGCCAGCATGACAGGAAAAGCATTTTTGCTTTTGCGACGGAGATGGGCGGCATAGACCAGAGCGAGCGGCAGCGGCAAAGCTATATAAAACACCAGCGCGGCGAAGCGGAACCACAGGTGCAGGCTAAAAAATTGTCCGATGAGAAAACTGATTTGCACGCCGAGACTGGAATCGAAGGAATAGAGATAGAGATCGAATGTCTTGGGATGGAGCGCTTCGGTGAAATCGAGCAAGGTCGAAGCCAGGTATTCCGAAGCCGCGAACAGGATGGCGGGAAGAAATGCATAGAGCAATAAAGTGCGTTCCTGATTTCGCGCCCAGATGGTGCGCGTGCCAAGTACGGCGAGGCTGCTGAGACCAATGAATGAAAATGCCGCCATGAACTTTGGCGTGAATCCCAGAACGCGATAGTCGAGAGCGGCCAAGAAGATGCCGCCGAGGACCGCGGCTGCGAAGTTGATCCAGGAAGGCTGGAGGACGAGCAAGGTGATCAGTGCGCTGCCGAGCGCGAGGGCCATGAACGCATCGACCATGGCATCGCCGTAGAAACTGCGACTCAGCGAAAGACCCAAGACGGTCGCAAACAGCGCGGCCGTGAGGACGGTTCGTAGAAGAGTGGGGCGATTCAGCATGATCTTGTGAGCGCGGCCTGCTCTACTGCAGATTATCAGCGCCGGAAGGCATGCGCGAAGGCGGTCGAAGTCCAACGGGCACGAAGGTAATTGCGATTGCCTCGCGCGAAAAGCCCGTGATGCTGAGCTAGAATTAGCCTCGCTGGAACGTCCATGCCGAATCTTCAATTGAACGCCGATGGCGACATCGCCCGCGCTTCCACTCTGCCGGCGCCGCTTTATTTCAACGCGGCGACTTTCGAAGAAGAAAAAGCCACAGTCTTTTCGACGACCTGGCAAGTCGTCGGCCACGTTCATCAGGCTGCGGAGCCGGGCGATTATTTTACTTTCGACCTTATCGGTGAGCCTCTGCTGATTGTTCGTGGCGACGACGGCGTGCTGCGCGGTTTCTATAACGTCTGCCGGCATCGGGCGGGCAATCCGGCGACGGACTGCGGAAACCGCAAGCTGTTTCGCTGCGGCTATCACGGTTGGACTTATCGCCTTGACGGCGCTCTGCTGGTTACGCCTGAGTTTGACGGAGTGGAGGATTTCGATCCCAAGAATTTCGGCCTCGTGCCCGTACGCCTGGAAGAATGGTTCAATCTGATTTTCGTCAATCTCGATCCCAAAGCGCGACCGCTGCGCGAATCTCTGGGCGATATGCCAGTTCAGGCGGCGAAATTCGACTTCAGCGCGATGAAGTTTTCCGAGCGTCGCACCTACGACATGCAGTGCAATTGGAAAACTTACATCGATAACTATCTTGAGGGCTATCACGTGCCGAGCGTGCATCCGTCGCTCAATCGCGAAATCGACTACAGCGCATACACGGTTGAGACTTACCCGCGGTACATCCGGCAGTGGACGCCGATTCGCGGGGCGCAGCAGGGAGACGCAGTGCCGCGGCGTTACCAGGAATCCGGCGATCTCACGGCTGATTACTTCTGGAGTTTTCCCAACTGGATGCTGAACTGCTATCCCGACAACGTCTCGGTAAATATCATTCTGCCGCTCGCGCCCGAGCGCACGCTGGCGATTTTCGAGTGGTATGTGCCGGAGAAGGATCTGGCGAGTGAAGCGGCGCGAAAGGCCTCAGCCTTCAGCGACGAGATTCAGGAGGAAGACGGCCGAATCTGCGAGATCGTGCAGAAGAACCTCCATTCGCGCAGTTACCATAGCGGACGTTATAGCGTGAAGCAGGAAAAAGGAGTTCACGCTTTCCATCAGATGTATCGGGAATTGATGGCAGGACAGGCTGGCGGGGCCATTACTTCGGAGTAGAGACGAGCGTGGTGCGGCTGTTTTACGCGATATGACCTCGCTAAAATTGTAGCGGCAGGCTGCGCAAGATTTTCTACGATTTAGAACTTGCCCGCAGCGATCGACATGCCAATGTCATGTCAGCTACTAACCTAATTTCTAACGAGAAGCGTGTCGCCATCTGGTGCCTGTTGCTGGTGGCCGCTACGCTCGCTTTCTATAACCCCGTTGCGGGCAATCAATTCACCGATTTTGACGACTCCGTTTACATTCTGAAGAATCCGCAGGTGCAGAGCCGCCTGAACTGGCAGACGCTGAAGTGGTCGTTCACCACGTTTCATGCGGGATACTGGCATCCGGTGACGTGGCTGTCGCATGCGTTCGATTGCCAGATTTTTCGGCTTGATCCCGCGGGGCACCATTACGTCAATCTTTTGCTGCATGCGGCGAATGTGGTGTTGCTGTTTCTGTTGCTGCAATATGCGACCGGACTGACCTGGCCGAGTCTGACGGTAGCAGCGTTGTTTGCGCTGCATCCGCTGAACGTCGAATCGGTCGCGTGGGTGGCGGAGCGCAAGAACGTGCTCAGCATGTTGTTCTTTCTGCTCGCACTGCATTTGTACGACCGCTATGCGCGAACGGGAAAGCGGAAGCTCTTTTGGTGGCTGACGGTTTGTTTTGCGTTGGGTCTGATGGCGAAGCCGCAGATCGTTACCTTGCCGTTTGATTTGCTGCTTTGGGATTACTGGCCGCTACGGCGTATGGGTAAGCGGGCGTCGACTGAGAACCCGGATCCGAGTGCCGTAGAAAGTTCGTTGACCGCGCCAGTCCCGCGCACGTTCGGCTTCTTGCTCTGGGAGAAGTGGCCACTCTTTATTCTTGCGGCTGCCGATTCGGTGATCACGGTGATCGCGCAGCGTGCTGGCGCGGCGGTGCGGACGGTGAATGAAGTCCCGCTGGCGGCGCGGTTTGAGAATGCTGTGGTTTCATACGCGCGGTATCTGGGAAAAGCGATTTGGCCGGCGCGTCTGGCGCCGATGTATCCGCATCCGGGAAATTCGCTGCCGGCGTGGCAGGTGATTGCAGCGGCGGCGTTGCTGGTGGTGTTGACGGGACTCGTGTTGCTTTTTCGCGAGCACCGCTACCTGCTCGTGGGATGGTTCTGGTTTCTCGGCACTTTAGTCCCGATGATTGGATTGGTCACAGTGGGTGAGCAGGCGATGGCCGACCGTTTCGCGTATGTGCCCTTGATCGGGATATTGATTCTGAGTGTCTGGGGAGTGCGCGAGGTGGTCGCTGATAATCGAATCCCCGGATTTTATCCTGCCGCCGTCAGCGTTCTTGTTGTGCTTGTTCTGGGATGCCTCACCTACCGCCAACTTGGCTATTGGCGCAACGATGAAACGCTGTGGCGCTACACGTTGAGTGTGACCGAGCGGAACTATATGGCGCACGACAATCTGGCCATTGCTCTATCGAAGCAAGGAA
>PMSZ01000490.1 GCA_003168235.1 Acidobacteriaceae bacterium | reverse complement strand
TCGATCGCTTCTTTTAAAAGAACCGGGACATGGCCAACTTCCGCGTTCCCCTGCAAACCATGCCCACCCCGATCGGGGGTGTTGGTTGAATCTGAATCCGTTTCCACTGCTAGATGCCCAACTCGTCGAGCGTCCTGGTGTCTTCATCCGTGAATGGCTCTTTGACCTCTTTGTCGAGCGCTTCCAGGTTCCGGACTTCCAAGTAGGTCAGATTGCCGAGCACTGCCACTTCGCCACGAATCTGCGCCACCTCACGCAGAATCTGCGGCACCAGCAGGCGCCCCTGCCCGTCCATCTCTACGACCTGTCCGTAGTAGTTCGTGCGCGTCAAGAACTTCTTTTTGGTCGGGTTGTAGGTCGAGAGCGCGGCGAGCTTCTGCTCGATCCGCTCCCATTCCTCGAAGGGATACACTTGAGCAACAATCCCATCGAGACTTGTGATGTAGAATTTCTGCGCATATTTCTCGTCGATCACGCGCTTGAATTCCGCCGGGACTTTTAACCGTCCTTTTTCGTCGACGCGCGTTGGATGATTTCCGCGAAACATGTGCCCTGCTCGTTCTCGGGGTCCGTTGATTCATGGCTGCTACCACAGCCACTAGCACGAGGGAGGTAGAAGCGGCCATACAAGCCATGGAGTTGGGTTCGTTGGGCCCGTTTTTTTCGGTGTCAGTCTCAGAAACCACTGGCGCCTCGAAACTTATGGGTTTTACCCACGACCTCTATTGGTTACTCCACTTTCAACCACTTTTGTCCACATCCTACGCCTAAATCGTTTGTTGTCAATAAGAAAGTTTCAGGTTGAGACCTTCGTTAGAGACTCAAGGCAGGAAACGCTATATCTAGCGGTTAACCAAAAAGATCACCACAAGCGCTTGGATTTACCCTCTAGGTGCATTCGCCATTTGTTCGCTACGATTTTTCTTGCATTCCGCACCTGCAATTGATCTCTCTGGGCATGAGGCGCAATTTTCGTCTCTGGATTCAATCGGCTTTGGAAGAGCACGAGATTAAGTGGTGCCGCAAACACCGCAAAACCGACCCGGCAGTGGCGCTCCATCGCCGCGCGTTTCGTTGCGCAAGGTTGGGGCGAGATCCGTACGGGTCAGAGAACCCCGGCACGATACCTGACGTCGTCGGAGATATTTGCACCGCTCACCAGGAGCACGGCGGGACCGCTCCGCTGCGGCGGACTAGCGATGAATGCCGCCGTAGCCGCCGCCCCCGCCGGCTCGGCCAGCACTCCATCTTCCTTATAGAGACGCGCAATCGCACCGAGCATCTGATCTTCGCTGACCAGCACAACATCATCGACCAGCTCTCGGATCGCCCGAACGCTTTCTGGTTCCGGCGTCCGCGTCGCCAATCCATCGGCACACGTGTCGCATGTGTCAGTCGGCACAACTCTTCCCTCCTTCCACGACAGGTAATACGACGGAGCGCGCTCCGCCTGCACTCCGATGACTCTTACCCTCGGAGAAAGTTGCTTGACTGCAGCCGCGACGCCTCGAATCAACGCCGTGTCACCCATGGGAACATAGATTGTGGAAACCTCCGGCACTTGCTCGATGATCTCCAGGCCGATCGTCGCCGTGCCCACCGGCACATCGTGATCGGTTGCATCGTTTAAGAAGTAAGCTCCGGATCGCGCCGAATATGCGGACGCCTCGTGAAACGCACCGGCGAGATCGGCTGCTCCAGTCTCAACAATGCGCGCTCCGAGATCGCTGATCTTCTGCCGCTTCACTGGGTTGGGATTTCGCGGCAAGAAGATAGTCGCCGGTACACCCAGCATCTTGGCCGCGAACGCGACTGCGGCTCCGTGATTGCCGGTGCTGGAAGCCGTAACTTCAGCAATAGGGTGTCGCGCGATATTCGTAGCCAGCGCGTAAATCGCGCCTCGCGGCTTGAACGACCAGTGGGCAACTCCGTTTCAAGCTTCAGGTGAACCGCCGTACCAGACCTCGACAACGTTCTAGCGACGATCATCCTTGTTAAGAACAAAGTTAAAGACAGATCCTCTGCGGCGGGCAGGTAGCGGGCAAGAATCTTTCTCGCTTCGCGAATGGTTTGAAGATCAGGAAAAATGGCCATCGTCTTACCAACGCGCCGAAAAACAGATGGAAACACTTTCTCATATCGGCGCCCGTTCGGTTGAACTGCCTCGCTGCGCAGCTTGCGGTATCTAGACCGGAATTCCTCGCTCTTGCGTAGCTGGAGTACACTTGTCGAGCTTAACCGAACGCAAAGGGGGGTACGATGAAGCTGAACAAGGCTCGCGTATGGCTCGGAGGGATTGCCGGAGGCGTGGTTTGGCTGGCATGGGGCTTTTTTATCGGGATGCGGCAGGCTCCGCTCTATGAGGCGATGCAGAAACAAGGCTTGTTTCTGAAAGAGCCCCGCTATCCGCTCTTCACGGCGTATTGGATCGCGTTCATCTTCGTGATGTCGATTTTGATCGCGCATCTCTACGCGTGGTCGCGCGCAACCGCCGGTCCGGGGCTAAGGACCGCGCTTCGAGTTGGAATGATCGTGGGTTTCTGCGCCGGCGTTCCCAGCAATTTCGCGCAAGCGACGTGGTCGCCGATTCCGCTGGCGTTGCCGCTGGGATGGATGCTCGACTTGTGGGGAGGCGCGATTCTGGCCGCGGTAGTCGCCGGCTTCCTCTACAAAGAGTGAGTCACGGCTGTTTGGCAGCTTCGACGAACACTGCCGTGCCGTAGGCCAGGACTTCCGTGACGCCCTGCATCACTTCGGTGGCGTCATAACGGGCGCCAACGACGGCGTTACCGCCGATCTCAGCGGCGTGCTGCAGCATCAGGTCGAATGCTTCGGCGCGCGTCTTTTCGCACAAATTGGTGAGCAGCGTGATGTTGCCGCCGACCAGCGTTTGCAGGCCGGCTCCGATGGTTCCGAAGATTGAACGCGAACGGACCACGATTCCGCGGACAACACCCAGTGTTCGCACCACCCGAAAACCGTCGAGTTCGAACTGCGTGGTGACCATGTTGTGCGCGACCATCCGCCCTCCTGAACCTACGGCATAGTTGCCCATCGCTCCTCCTCTATCGTTCTTCTATCGTTCTTCGCGGATATTTTTCGGACTCAGCTTCATCCGGCTTGCTCGATGACAGCTTTTCTACCACTAACTATGGCATATCCCTTCTGAATCGCAATACGAAATTACGCGCGGACCGGCGCGACCTTTTTGTGGAATGACCTTCCTTATCACGTCCCTTCTTCATCGCGACCTTCTTTATAATGATGGCTCGTTTCCGGAGGTCCCCATTGTTCTCACGTCGTCGATTCCTCAAGACCGGCCTGAAGACCGGTTCTGTCGCGATAACGGCTGCCGCAGTCCTGCCCTCGCTTGCCCGTGCGAACGAGCATGACGCAAACGAAAATGGCAAGCCACTCCCACCCGCCATCGCCGCTCTTCAAACTCTCCGCGCAGAAGCCAAGCCCATCACCGTGGAGGAGCGTGCCTCACGACAGGAAAAAGCCCGCCGCTTAATGACCGACAACAATCTGTCCGCGATCCTGCTCGCATCGAGCACATCGCTTCGATATTTCACCGGCATTCGCTGGGAAGGAGGGGAACGCCTCTTTGCCATGGTCTTGCCCGCAAAGGGCGAAGCGTTTTATGTGGCGCCGGCGTTTGAAGAAGGCCGCGCCCGCGAGCAGATCGCGCAATCGCCCGCTGGCAGCAATCCCAGCGCCGATGTTCGCGTCTGGCAAGAAGATGAGAGCCCCTACGCTCGAGTCGCCCAAGGACTCGCCGATCGCGGCATCGCCAGCGGCACTTTGGGTATCGAGGAGACAATGAAATTTGTCTTCAGCGACAACCTGCGAAAAGCCGCGGCCAGCGCCACGTTTACCAGCGCGACACCGGTCACGTCCGGATGCCGCAGAATCAAGAGCGCCCACGAAATCGAGCTGATGCGCCTGGCATCGAAGGTGACTCTGACTGCCTACCAGGCTGTCCACGGCGCTCTCAAGGTCGGCATGACCCACTACGACGTGGCGAACCTGGTCGAAGCAGCGCACCGCCAACTCGGCTTCGAAGGCGGCGCGTTGGTTCTCTTCGACCAGTTCTCAGCGTTCCCGCATGGCTCTGTCACTCCGCAGGTCATTCGCGAGGGGACCATCATTCTCATTGATGGTGGCTGTACGGTGGAGGGATACGAGTCCGATATCACGCGCATGTTCGTGGTCGGAAAACCCAGCGACAAAATGAAGCAGGTCTTCGAGATTGTCCATCGCGCGCAGAGTGCCGCACTGGCCGCGGCCAAGCCGGGAGTGGAAGCCGGTTCCGTGGATGCCGCCGCGCGCAAGGTGATTACCGACGCCGGCTATGGTCCCGATTACAAGTATTTTACCCACCGCCTGGGACACGGAATCGGCATGGATGGCCATGAATGGCCATATCTCGTCCGCGGAAATTCGACGCTCCTGCAGCCTGAAATGACCTTCAGCGATGAACCGGGCATTTACATTCGCGGAGAGTTCGGGGTCCGCCTAGAGGACGACATGCACATTACCGACAGTGGGTCGGAGTTGTTCACGCCCCAGAGTCCATCATTGGAGGATCCGTTCGGCAAGGCGTAGAAACTATTTCGCGCTCCTCATCAACTCGCCAAGCTCGTGAACATCGGCCGGACTCGCGTCGCCGATAACAACATAACGCAATCCACCTTCGCTCCACGCCTCGACGTTAAAAGCTAACTCGCGCGCTGTAGCAATGCCTGTTGAGAGCGGAATCGTTTCCTGGCGATTCTGAAAAATAAACACCGACAGCTGATGATTGCGAATCTGGAAGAGAAGTTGAGCGCCGGGGCTATGCTCAAAATACGTGACCTTGCCGCCCAGTAGTTTGAACGAGGAATTCTGAAGTTCGGGAAGATTGAAAGTAAATGGCAGTTTACCCTGGAACCATGGCTTCACCGTGTGCCGATCCGTCGAAATCACGTCGACGGGATTTGCGCTCGCCAGCGTAGCAACATGCAGATCGACCAACTCTGCAAGAGCGTGGCCGCGCTCCGTGTGCTGAATCCCCAAGGTGAGCGCGACAACTATCAGCACAATTCCCACAGCGAGCGCAGCCGCCGCCATCCCCATCCCCGGTAGCCACGCAGGTCGCCACGCAAATGTCCAGCCGGGTTTGCGCTTCGCCTGAATGCTTTCTTCAATCCGAAGGCGGAACTCCCGCGACGGGGAGTAGCGTGCAGCTGCATTCTGCGTCATACGCTTGATCCGCAGACCCGCCAGCGCTTCCGCGGCACAGGAGGCGCAAGTGCGAAAGTGAGCCTCGAGATTCGCGAGATCTTCTGCCGAGCAAACGGAATCCACATAAGCATCCAGCTTGCTTCGCCACAGGTCGCAAGTCATCGCGCGGCCCCCTGTGATCTCGCCGCCAACAATTCCCGCATCGATTTTCGCGCGCGAGAGAGTCGCGACATCACCGTTCCCATCGGAATCCCCAGGGTCTCGCCGATTTCCTGGTAGCTCATTTCCTCCAGATCGCACAGCAGAATAATCTCTCGAAACCTTACCGGCAGCTCTTCCAGAGCGTTTTGGATCGTCTCCCGCTCCACCCGCGCCAGCAGAACCGTTTCCGGATTCTCCGCCACCGCGGGCTCCGCGGTCTGGCCTTCATCACTGTCAAGTGAGACTAAGGCAGAGGTCTTCAGGCCGGTTTGACTTGTCAGGAACGTGTTCCGCAGGATTCTGTACATCCAGGCGCGGAAGTTCGTTCCTTGCCGAAACGAGGAAAAACCTCGCAACGCCTTCATATAGGTTTCCTGTACCAGGTCTTCTGCCGCGATGCGGTCCTGCGCAAGCCAGTGGGCGAAGTTGTAGAGCCTGGCGAAAAGCGGCATCGCCAGATCCTCAAACGACCCGCTATCACCAGAATGGTCAGCCACAGCCCAACAGTTTACCTTGCGCGAGAAGAACCTCGCTTCTGCGGCCCGGTTCTCACCGTCCGTGATGATTTCAGTGACCGGCTTCAGCGGCCGGCGGCGGGCGACCAATCCCGGAGTTTGGGCGCTGACGTTTGTTCCGAAACTTCGAGCTTTCTCCGGTTCCGCAGCAGCACTGCATCAAGCGACCACTTCCCCGGACCGTTAACCAACAGGAAAACGACCGTCAGAATCTGCGCATATTCGGACCGGACCTCATGCAGCACCGCCCAGAACCCTATCTGCGGCGGCGCCGGTGGCAGAGGTAAGGGCGAGGTTCCCAGGTACAACGTAATTTTTGTCGACAGCATTGCTACGATCATCTCGAAGACAAACGGAATTGCGATCAGCCTGGTCAGAAGCCCGGAAAGCAAGAGCAGCCCTCCGACGATCTCAAGGTACCCGATGAAGGCGGCTGTGAAATGCGGAAACGGTATCCCCAGCCTGGTAAAACGGCCAACTCCCTGGTTCACATATACAAATTTCAGCAGGCCTTCCCAGAAAAACACCGCTCCGGCCATGAGTCTCAAAAGCAAGATGGATTTCGGCCCATCGGTCGGAGGATTTATCAGCCACAAGAAAAACTTGTTCATTTGGTTGCTCCTTTCAATGCATATAACTGGAGCAACCGCAAAATATTCCCTTAGATAAGCAAATGCTGGACTCAACGGCTCTTGGAAACTGAGGCGTCAATCGGAACCCGGCCCCACCCGATTCTCACTCCACGACCCATTCCCGCATCCGGCGCAGCAGCGAAGCCGGAGGTTCCGCTTCCAGAATTACAAAGCCATCCTGATACTGGCGGGAGTAAACGCGCGCCCCGGCCTGCAATTGCGCCAGCATCTTTCCCTCTTTTTGCGGGATGCGCAAGCGCACACGGCTGGGACGGTCTTCCTGGAGCAGGGCATCCACGCGATCGAGTAGTGTGGTCAGTCCGATGCCCTTGGCCGCCGATACGTGCACGCTCAGTTCATCATCTCGCAACGACTCTCGCTGTTTGGGCAGCAGCAGATCGGTCTTATTCATCACTCGCAGCCGGGGCTTTGTGTCGGCTTCGAGTTCTTTCAGAACACTTTCCACCTGCGCGTCCTGCTCCGCTGAAACCGGGCTGCTGGCATCCGACACCTGGATAATCAGCGTGGCGCGCTGCACTTCTTCAAGCGTGGCGCGAAACGCCGACACCAACGTATGCGGAAGATGCCGGATGAAACCCACTGTGTCTGAGAACAATACTTTTCGCTTTGAAGGCAACTCGGCGCCACGGATGGTGGGATCGAGCGTGGCAAACATACGCGACGACTGTAAGACATTCGCCTTGGTGAGGGCGTTGAACAAGGTCGACTTGCCCGCATTCGTATAACCCACCAGCGCCACTGTCGCCACCGGGACTGACTCGCGCCGTTGCCGCTGCTGTGCCCGGATGCTCCGTACATTTTCGATCTGCTGTTTGACGTGCCGGACGCGACGGTAGATTTTCCTGCGATCGGTCTCCAGTTGCGTTTCGCCCGGTCCGCGAGTGCCGATGCCGCCGCCTAACTGTGACATTTCCACGCCATGTCCCGCCAGTCGCGGAAGCATGTACTCCAGCTGTGCGAGTTCTACCTGTAATTGCCCTTCACGCGTGCGGGCATGCCGGGCGAAAATATCGAGAATCAGCTGCGTGCGGTCGATGACGCGCGTATGTACGACACGTTCGATGTTGCGCTGCTGTGACGGCGAAAGGTCGTGATCGAACAGAATCACGTCCGCCGAGACCGAAGCGGCAGCGCCCGCGATTTCCTCCAGTTTGCCTTTGCCGATCAGGGTTGCGGGGTTGGGACGGTCTTTGCGCTGCGTGAACTCGCCCGCAATCTGCGCACCCGCGCTCGTCGCCAGATTCCGCAGTTCGTCGAGCGATTCTTCGCTACTGAAGTCAGGAGCATCCGACGGCAATGACGAAGACGAAGACGATGCGCCTTCGCTGGTGGCATGATCTTGCGTGGCATGATCTCGCGTGGCACGATCTTGCGTGAAATGATCTCGTGTAGCATGATCTCGCGCAGCTTGGGCACCCGCTGTCAGCGTTGTCGCGCGGGACCTGCCGGCACGACCTTCGTTGCGAAACTCCACCCCCACCAGAAACGCACGCTCCTGGCGTTCAGATGGATTCAGCACGGCCTTGGCTTCATTCCGCGAGCCGCGTCGCGAATCAACACGCGCACTAACTTGCGAACTATCTTTCGAACTACCGCGGCTGCTCAGTCTGGAGTCCTCTCGAAGCAAGCAAGTTCACTTCACCCTTCAGTGCCGGATGCGGAACTTGCCGCCGCCGCTTCCACGTGAGGTGCGACCGCGACCGGTTTCGCATCCCCGTGAGGGTGCACTCCGCGCGAGATCACCACCGTTGAGATCGCGTGCTTGAAGATGAGCTGCTCCTGGTTGCTGGTTTCGAGCACGACCGAGTATTTGTCGAACGAGCGGATGCGGCCGGTCAGCTTCACGCCGCTGACCAGGTAGATCGTAATGTTGTGCCGCTCCTTTCGCGCCGTGTTGAGAAAGGAATCCTGGATGTTCTGCTGTGCCGGCTTGGCTTCCATATGCCGATCTCCTTTTTCGGTTCGAGCCGCGTCATGAGCTTTAGGGGAGGGCAATTGGCGCGGCCCGCCTGTCGGCCTCTACAATACGGCCTCGGACCGCGCTTTTCAACTTATTGTCGAATAATTAACAATTCCCGAACGATTCCTGCGTTTGCCGCGCCAGACGGCCCGTTTCCATCGCTTCTCAGGCGTTCACCTGACAGGAATCGAGCGGTTCCATTTCCTGCCGCTGCCATCTACAATCGTCACTTCCAGAGGCAAGTTTCTCTGCAGGAGCCCTGAAATTGATCGAAATCAACTTCCCCACCGACTTAAACACCAACCTTCTGATGTTGGTTCGTTGGCTGCATTTTATCGCCGGCATCACCTGGCTTGGCTTGCTGTACTTCTTCAATCTCGTCAATGTTCCCTTCATGAAGGAACTCGACAGTTCCACCCGAGGCAAGGTACTGCCCAGCCTGATGTCTCGCGCACTGTGGTGGTTTCGCTGGGCAGCGGTTGTCACCGTGCTGATGGGCCTGGCGTACTGGGGCAGCGTCGTCGCTTCCGATGCCAGAAACGGCGGTGCATCTTCCGGCGTTCCGATGGCCAGCTTCTTTGTCACATGGACGGTCGCCTGGGCGCTGATGTACGCGTGCCAGATACCTGGCAAAGGCGTGCTCGACAAAGGGCCAGTGCTGGCGGTGATTTATGTCGTCATTGTGCTTGCCGCTTCGGGCCTGTTTCTGCACTTCAACGCTCATGGCTGGGAGAGCAATCGCTTGCTCGCCATCGGCATCGGCGGCGGAATAGGCTGGGTGATGATGCTGAATGTCTGGGGAGTAATTTGGCGCGCGCAGAAGAAGATCATCAAGTGGACGGCCGAAAATGCGGCCAATGGCACCGCGATTCCCGACAAAGCGAAATATTTGTCCCGGCAGGTTTTTCTTACTTCGCGCGCGAGCTTCTGGATGTCTTTCCCATTGCTATTTCTAATGGGAGCGGCAAGCCACTATCCCATGTTTGGTAAGTAACGCGTGATAAATAACTCTTAGCGAGTCTTGGTCAAACGATCGGGAATGTCTTCCCATCCAGCATGCGCGATTTCTTAGACGCGATCATAGAGTGGTCGGGAGCCCGCGAAGACTGGCGGCCCATCTCGCGCTGGGCGGTTTGGGCATGGCTCGCCTTCTATGTTTACTTTTTGATCTATGCCTTCCGTGCGCACGGCGGATTCTTGTTTATCGACTCCGCCAATCTTGTCGTCCACGAAGGCGGGCACTTGCTCTTCGGTTGGTTCGGCCCCACCCTCGGCCTTTGGGGAGGAACGATTCTGCAATGGCTGGTCCCGTTTCTACTGGCCGCCTATTTCTTCCACGAACGCCAGGTTGCGGCTTTCGTCTTTTGTCTGTTTTTCTTCTTTGAGAACTGGCTCGGCACCGCAACCTACATGGCCGACGCTCGCGCCATGGTCTTGCCGCTTGTCACCACGGGAGATCCCGAATTCGCAAAGCACGACTGGAACACTATCTTTGGCAATCTTGGCGTTTTGGAATACGACACGGCCATCGCCGCTGTTATTCGGACGCTGGGATGGTGCGGAATGTTGGCGTGCGTGGGATGGCTGACGTCTCGCCTCAGGTTCACGCCCGACCGGCAGACTTAATGCTCATGCGCGATTTCGCTGCCGTTCGTGAAAGCTGAACACGAAATGCCGCCGGAGTTATCCCCGTCACTTTGCGAAACACCCGGGTGAAATGGCTCTGGTCCGCGAATCCAGTGGCCAGGCTGATTTCAGCGGTGGAGATTTCGGGCGTCAGCATCTGCTCGCACGCCGCCCGAATCCGCAAGCGATGAACATGTTCTCCGATTCCGTCTCCGACAAACTTGCGAAACACCCGCGACAGATGCACCGGGTGCACGCCAGCCTCCGCGCCTAGCTCATTTAAGGTCAGCCGCTCGGAATATTCAGCGGCCAGTTTCTCAAGAATCCGCTCGATCCACGCCGGCGACTGAGTAACTTTCTCATGCCGCGCGCGGGCCACGTGGGCCAGCATTTCTGCTATCAGGCCCTCGACCACCAGATCGTCTGCTCCTGAGGTTTGCTGGAACTCACCGAGCATTTTCATTCCGAGCCAGAGCAAGGGTCCGCCTTTGCAATCGTCGTGAGCCAGATCGAGCGCCGCCGAGCACTCCGCCAGACGGTCGCGCCAGCCTGGGCGGATTTCAATTTCAAAGAAGCGCACGCCGCGCGGCCCAATTTCGTCCTGATGTGGAACGCCAGCCGGACGAAAATGCAGCGTGTACGGCCGGAACTGCGTATCCTGCCGCTGATAGCGTTCGCCGTATTCGCCTTCGAGCAGTAGCGCGAAAAAAGCCAGCTCGTGGCTGTGGGAGGGCAGCTTTCTCGGCAATGCGTGCCGCAGGTCCGTGAAAATTGCATCGCACTGCTCGCGCTTGGCNNCCGCTTCAGACTGCGTGTTTGCCATGACTGGCTCGCCCCTGTTTCGAGGTTGCTTTTGTTCTAGACGTGCTCGGATCGCTTCCGTTAGCGTTGAAGCACGAAGTAGAAGGCTTGGAGAATACTTCATGATTCGTTATTGCGCTTTGCTTTGCCTGTCCGCGTTATTGCTGGCCCAGAACGCTGCCAAAACGGCCCCCAACAACTCCAACGTACCTGTCTATACGTCCGACGGCCGCCTGGTGTTCCCGGCGAACTATCGCGAGTGGATCTATCTGACCACCGGCATGGATATGGACTATAACCCCGATCCCTCCATGGCAGGCCATTCGATGTTCGACAACGTCTTTGTGAACCCCGAAGCCTACAAGGTTTTTGTCGCGACCGGCACGTGGCCGGACGGCACGATGCTGGTCCTCGAAGGCCGCATGGCCGCGAACAAGGGCTCCATCAACAAAGCGGGACACTTCCAGACCAACGACGTCATGATGCGCTCGGTGCACGTAAAAGACTCTCGCTTCGACGGCAAGTGGGCGTTCTTCGGATCTGACGACGAAGGCAAGCCGACGAAGCAGATTCCGAAAGAAGCTGTCTGCTACTCTTGCCACGACCAGCACGCAGCGGTCGATACTACGTTCGTGCAGTTCTATCCGACATTGCTTGAGGTTGCGAAGAGCAAGGGCACGTTGTCTCCTGCGTATCTGAAAGATGAGGCAGCGACGGCCGGAGCGTCCGCGAAATAACGAACGCTGTGGCCGCAGCAGTCGGTTTCGTTGGGATGAAAACGCGGCCGGGAACGTAAAGTTCAGAGCGGATTTCGGCGACAGTCTCAACGTGGATTTTCGAGGAGCAACTGATGATGGGTGCGCGATTCGCCGCTGGCAAATTTCTCTATACGTTTCTCTACGCGCTGGCAGTTGTCTTGATAATGCTGCAAACCGGGTTCGCTCGGGAGCGCCGCCCCAGAATAGAAGTGGTTTGCCTGGAGCCGCCTGTACCGGTGGTCGTCGAAGACACGCAGGTACTGGTCTACGAACTGCACATCACCAATTTCGACACTGTTCCGTTAACGCTGAAGCGAGTCGAAGTCTTCGGGGACGATCAGCACACCCAGCCTCTAACCACTCTTACCGACGATGCCCTCGCGACGATCATGCAGGAGGCGGGCGCCCCGATGAACTCCCCGATGGATGCAGCCACGAAAATGAACATGGAGAAGACGGGCGCAACAAATGCCAGAACAATTGGCCCAGCCAAACGCGTCATCCTCTTTCTATGGATCAAACAGCCTCCCGGTCAACCCGCGCCCACGACCCTGAGGCATCGAATGGTCTTTATCGCCGGTGAGCCCGACAAGTCGAAAGAAACTGCCCCGGCGGAAACGACGCTCGAAGATTTTTCCGTAGCCGTCAGCCGCGATCCAGTGCCGCTGCTCGCCTTTCCTTTCGATGGCGGCGTCTGGGTCGCAGCGGGGCTGTCCAATGATGCCGGCCACCGCCGCAGTATCTTTGCCATCGACGGCCACATCCATTCGCCCGAGCGGTTCGCAATTGATTGGGATAAGGTTGGCCCTAACGGAGACACCCACGACGGAACCGCTCGCAACGAAAACTGGTGGGGCTACGGCGAAGCGATTCATGCCGTCGCGGATGGAGAAGTGACGCAGGTGAAAGATGGCATCCCAGAGAACACGCCGCGCGTTCTGCCCACTCCAGTGACGCTCGATGATATTGCCGGCAACTATATCGTCATGCGCATCGCCCCCAATCGCTATGCCGCCTATGCGCACCTGCAAGGTGGAAGTATCAAAGTTCGGGTTCATGATCATGTGCGGCGCGGAGACGTATTAGCTCGCCTCGGAAACAGCGGCAACTCCACCGGTCCACATTTGCATTTTCAAGTAACCGACGCCGACTCAGTTCTGCAGTCCGAAGGCGTTCCCTTTCTTTTGGACAAATTCACAGACCTGGGCCCTGGCGCGGAATACGAGATTGATAAGCACCTTTCGATTCCCCGCCAACGCTCGCTCCCTGCCGATAACGATGTGGTCGAGTTTGCGCCCGCGACGAAGCGTTAGGTAAACGAAGTCTAAAGGGGAGTTACGCGCCCGCGGTCATTCCTTCATGGGCTGGTGCTCGAACCCTGCGAGCGATGGCAAGTTGCTACGCGCCCGGTGCCGCTTTCGCCGCCAGGTTCCAGGGCTTGCCATCAAAGTGCGCAGGCAACGCCAACCCAAACAGTTTCAGGATGGTCGGCGCCACATCCACAATCGCCGGCTTTTCTTCGATGAACTTGTGGCTCGAAAACAGAACTCCCGGAACCAGCCGCGGATCGATGCAGTGATCGCCGCTCCACGCCTTAATATTGTCTTCAAAGATCTGCGAGGTAACTTTGCCCATCACCGAATCCCACGAGGCGCGATAACCGGCTCCATAGCCGACCAGCAGATCGGGCGCGTTCTCCGCATACGGGCCGCGATAGAACTCATCGGTAACGAATACTCCGGTCACTCCGACCGTGCCTGAGGCCGGATCGACCAGCCCATTCAACTTTTCGCGCAACTCATCTTTCAACCTATCAACATCCGCGGGATCCACGATCCCCTGCTTCTCGCGGCCTTTGATATTCAAATAGAGTCCGTTAAGGCCCATGGTGTAAGCGCGAGTGCGCGACCAATCAACGTCTTCGAACCAATCGCCGCTCTCGGTCTTGCCCTCTTTCAGTGCAAGATATCCGTTCTGATGCAGCCAAGCATTCAGGTTCATGCAGCGCGCAAACGACTTGAACCCGTGATCGGAAATCACCATGAGCAGCGTATCGTCGTCGATTTTCTCCATCACCCGGCCGATCAGCCTGTCCATGCGCTGATACAAATCCTGTATCACTTCGCGGCGTTCGCTCTTCGGCACATCGCGCGCCGCTGGATGATCTTCTTCCAGATAACGCCAGAACATGTGCTGGATGCGGTCGGTGGTATCGAAAACGCATGTGCACAAACCCTGCTTCGTTTTGTCGAGCGCATCGAAAAGCATGCGTTCGCGATCTTCGTGATTGCCGTAAGCCTGCGCCAGAAATGCGTCGTCATCGAGCACGTGCTCGTTGAGCGCCCACGTATCTTCAGCCAGGCCGAGCGTCGCGTACGGACCGAACAGTTTGGCCAAATAAATGGAATATGTCACCGGGTGCGAGATTGGCAGATCAGGATGCCCGGGGTCGATGTTCACCGGCGTCACATAAACTTCAACCTCGGGCGAAAGCTCCTTGAGATAAAAACGGCAGATCCCATGCGCCGTAAAACCCATGCCAGCTTTGAATTCAGCCGTGATCCACTCGGAATATTCTCCCACCTTCAACGTGAATTTTTCTGAGCCGACCGTAAAACGCGCCTGCTTCGATCCCGCCTCCGGCTTCAGTTCGAAATCCATGCGCACTTCGCCAGCATTTTCTTTCACCGGATTATCCGGACCCGGGACGTAGGAGCGGCAAACACCGTTGCTGCGCTCGACCGGCACACGCACCCCGCCTTCGCGAAACTTGTCGCTCGACATGCGCGTCGTGCACAGGCAGAACGTGCCCTGGCTACCCTTTAAGTCTGGCACGCACATTCCTGAAAGCAGTACGCCTTGAAATTTCTCCGGCGGAAATGTCACGGGAACGCGAATCACCGAACTGAAAATTCCTGCATTGCCCAGCCAGTGCCAGAACGGCGTCCCCTTGCGCATCGCCTTGATTTCCGTTTTGCCGAAGGGAATCGAATACTTGCCGATTTTGATATGCCGCTTCGGCCCTCTGATTTCCGCCGACGAAAGGTAAGGAAGATAGTTATTGGTGTCACGCGCCAGAAAATCGTAGATGTTATGTTTGCCCGGATTCACTCCGGTCATAAATGTCGACCAAGCCACCGGAGAAATTGCGGGAAACGTCGTGCGCAGTTTGCTGAAAGTTCCCTTGTCGCGTAACTTCGCCAGGTTCGGAAGACGGCCTTCTTTCATGAATCGATCGGCCAGCTCCGGATCCATGCCATCGAAGCCCAGAATAACCGCTCGCTCAAACGTCGCTTTTCCGTATGCGTTTCGACGTCGCAGGAACCGGAATAATTGACGGAACGGCCAAGTCATCAGCGCATAAAAGGAATAAAGGAACGCAACAAAGATCGCCCAGAACGATGACAGCACCGCAAAACCCGCGCCCGGCCCAGCATAGGCGTGAGCGAGCGCGGGGAACAGAAGGATGGCGATCAGCAAAAACCGAAATCTCTTCATATTTGAATCCCCAATAATTCCTTGAAAATAAAACCCGCGATCATCGACAAAATAAAGAACAGCCAGATCCAGTTCATGCCATAGCCCGCGATATCGATATCGCGATCCGGATAATTGATCGCAATTGATTCGATCGGACTATTCTGCGGCAATGCCGACTCGGCGGAAGAGAACATGCGGCTCCAGAATTGTCCGCGCAAACGAACCGTCGAAATTCTCGGCAAGTCGTTTCCCACACAAACTGTTTTCTCCACAGTTTGGCCGCCGACGGCAATCTTCACCTCGTATTTTCCCTCTTTTGCACCCACCAGTCGCCAGACAACGTCATTGTTCGCAGGAATGTGCACTGCAGGAGCGGTCGTTGTAATCTCGTCCGGAAGGTTGAGGGTGGCGTCGTTCAGCGCGTCTCCACCGTTCATATGCACCGTCAGCAAAAACGGCGCATTCACTGGAATCGGCGTTTGCCCCAAATACCGGTCGATCTGCACCATCAGCAAGGTAATCGGAATAATGACGTAGAGCAGCGGCATGAACGCGAGTTTCAGATAGCGCCCGGTACCGCGCAGGATCTTGCCGTAGGAACCCATCACCACCGGAATCTGATCGCGATACAAACGCACCGCCAGCAGATGCGCCTTCAGTTGGTCTTTGGCGATGCCGATCGCTTTCTGATCGGACGTGTAGCCGAACAGGACCACCATTACCAACCCAATCACCAGCGATACGATGATCACGATCGAGAGCGGGCTCGTCAGCCACGAAAGGCTGAACGCCGCCACTGCCGCAGCCTTTGCGGCCGTCGCCAAAAATTGTGAGAAGACGGTCAAGCTACTCGATGTACCCCAGCCCGCGCAGCCGCTTCTGAATCTCTTCTTTCGACGTACTGCTTTCGTCGGGGATTATTTTCTTCGTTTCTTTTTCCAGCATGTGGATGACGAATTCGTCGATCGACTCGTATCCCGCGGCGTCTGAACAGGTCTTCACCCGCTCCAGCAGTTGGCCTTCGATCTTCACTTTGTGTGACCCGAACATAATTTCTCCCGTTGAGGTTCCCGTTAATGATTCGCGCTACCGTGCCTGAAATACCGACTGCCCCTTCATATCGTTCGTTTTCGCAATCCCGAATGTTCCCAGGATCGTCGGCGCGATATCGGTCAGCGCCGGAGTTTCAGCTGCGATTTTGCGATTACTGAGCAGCACTCCAGGAACTTTCGTGAAGTCCATACAATGATCGCCGCTCCACGCATTCGTATTATCTTCGAGCACGTCAGCCGGAAACGCTCCCAGAATCGTTTTCCATCCCGCCCGATATCCGCGGTTATAGCCGACCAGAGCGTCCGGCCCTGAACGCGCATACGGTCCCTGATACGCTTCGCTGGCGAAATCGATCCGCGTAATTACCTGCGAATTATCTTTCGGATCGCGGACTGCCAGAAGCTTCTGCCGGATTTCTTCGAGCAGCGCATCGGCCTGCGCACCCGGCTCAACAATACCTTCGCGCTCGCGTCCACGAGTATTGAGGTAAAGTCCGTTCAGTCCCAACCCATAAGCGCGCGTACGGCTCCAATCCACGTCTGAGAAAGGTTCGTTCGGGTCCCCGGTAACGCCTTCCTTTCTCGTTATGTAGCCATTGTTCAGCAGCCACGTATTCAAATTAAAAGAGTGCCGGTACGGAGCGAAACCGTGGTCAGAAAGAACCAGCAGCGTCGTATTGTCGTCGACCTTCGGCATGACCTCGCCGAGCACCTGATCAATCTGCTCGTAAAACTCCTCCAGCGCCGTCCCGTACTGAGCGGCGAGCGCGGCGTCATACGCCGGACTTTGCGGATCGGTCAGACGCCACATCATGTGCGCATTCAAATCAAGGCTGGAGAAATAAAAGAAAAACAGACCATCGTGAAACTTCGGAAATTCAGCATCGAACGCGCGCCGATGCTCTGCCAGCACCGTGTGTGACTGTTCCAAAAATTCTTTGTCATCGAGCACACCATCACTGAGGGCCTTCGTATCCTCGGCAATGCCCTGGGTATGGAATTCGCCGATCTGCTTCGCCAAATCGCTGGAGTAGCTCGTCGGCGTCGAGATCGGCAGCGCCGGATTTTTCGGATCAATATTGATCGGCGAAACGTAAAGCTGAAAACGCGGATGGGCCTGCTTGAGATAAAAGCGGCATATGCCTTTAACATTGCCGATGACAGGCATAAGCTGGAATTCCACCGGAAGCCAGCCGCTCCACTCGCCTTCTTTCAAAACAAACTGCTGGTCCTGAAACGCGATCCGTGCCACCGGTTCGAGCGGATCGACGTCAACCGTAAACGGCTCCGTCGCGGGCGGAGAGTTCTTGCGAAACGAATTGTCCGGCCCGATGAGGTTGGTCGCAACCCGGTTGTTCTTCACTTCCACCTGCACCACTTCCCCACCCTCGACCGCTCCGACTGCCGCCGTGGGATCATCGGTGTAGAACGTGAACGTGCCATACGTTCCGCGCAGATCGGGCGTGCCCATGCCGGAAAGCGTCTTTCCTTTCGCGCTAATCGGAGGGAAATTTGCCGGAATCCGATACACATAATTGGGAATATTTTGTTCGTCCAGAATTTCCCAGAAAGCCTTACCATGCCGCAGTTGCTCCGCCGAGCCGCTACCCAGCGGAATCACCCAACTGCCGATGCTGAAACTGTGCTTCGGGCCCTCAACCTTCGATGTTGAAAAATAAAGCTGAAAAGTTTTCGGGTCGCGGTGGATGAAATCGAAGATTCCGTGGCCGCCGGCATTCATCCCCGTAATCAGGTTCGACCAAGCCACCGGACTTTGCGGCGGAATGCTGGTCGTCAGCCGGCGAAACGAGCCCTGTTCGGCCAGCCGGGCAAAGTTCGGCATCTTGCCTTCGGCCATGAACTTCGTGAGCAGGTCCGGATCAAGCCCGTCAACGCCCAGAATAATCATCTTCGGTGAGGCGGCCGTTCCCCGCGCATGCCCGCAGGAAAGAAACAGGGTTGCCCCCGCGGCGCACAAGGCCAGCAGGCACACGAGCCATAGACGGTTTTTAACAGGCGCTATCACTTTAAATAGGTTCGCAAATAGGATCTGCAAAATATGGACCTGACTAACAACGGGCGGCAATCACGGCATCGCCACAGGAGGAGACCCCGAGAAGCAGGTATAACGATTGTACGCGGACTTGGATCGTCGCTCAAGACGACTGAGCACGCCAGGTTTTGATCAATAACGGCGCAGCCTTTACACTAACTGCACGATAGGAAAGAAAATGATAGGAAAAAAGATGACAAGGAAGAACATCATTAGGAAGATTCTGGCCGGCGCCAGTCTGATACTTCTTGGTCTTTCGTTCTCTGCGAGCGCTGCGGCCGCCTCCAAGCCCAACCTGGTGCTGATCACGATCGATTCCGCCCGCGCCGACCGCATGGGCTTTCTTGGTGCCAAGGCTGCGCACACGCCGAACCTCGACCGCCTCGCCGCCGAAAGCATCGTCTTCGAACATGCTTACGCCCAGGCGCCCGGGAGCGTCGTCTCGCACGCCACCGTCCTCTCCGGAGCCTACCCTCAGAGCACCCTCATGAGCGAGATCGGCGGCACCTTGCCCTCGTCGCTGCCCTACCTGCCCGACTTGCTCAAATCGCAGGGTTATCGCACTGCCGCGTTTGTTGGATCCATTGACCTCGACCCGCAAAACGGCCTGGCCCAGGGCTTTGACCGCGGATTCCAGACCTACGACGCCGGCTTTCGCCCCGCGATCGCCGGCGACGCACATCCTCCCGTCACCGAGCGCCGTGGAGAAGAGGTGGTTGCCCACGCCCTCGCCTGGCTCGACCACAATGCGCAAGGGCAATTCTTTCTCTGGATTAACATCAGCAATCCGAACGCGACCAGCGCTTCCTACAATTCCGCCATAGCCGCGGCCGATGCCGCCGTCGGTAAATTAATCAGCGCCCTGCAGCAGCGGAAAATTTACGCCAACACCGCCATGGTCGTGGTCGCCGCTCACGGCGAGGGACTTGGGGCTCACGGCGAAGAAGCAAACGGCGTGTTTCTCTATGACGAGACCATCCATGTTCCGTTGCTGATCAAACTTCCCGAAACTCAACCATCCGCTAAGCCGGCGACCGTCCGGGTTGCCGCCAAAGTCAGACTCGTCGATGTCGCTCCTACCGTTCTTGAAATCGCCGCCATCCCCGTACCATCGCAATTACCGGGACAATCGTTATTACGCATTGCCAAGAGCGGCAGCGGGGGCGACCAGCCCGCGTATTCCCGCGCTGATCTTCCCCAGCGCGGATTCGGTTGGAGTCCGCTCGAATCCTGGCGTGCAGGCAAGTACCTCTACATTCGCGCTCCCAAGTCCGAACTCTACGATTTGACCGCCGACCCCGCGGCTGCGCACAACCTCGCCCAGAGTTCGAAGGCTACGCTCGACACCCTGGCTTCGCAGCTCGACAACTTTGACCGCCGTTTCAGCGGCGATGCAGGCAAGGCGTCGGCAGAGTTGAGCTCTTCTGAAATGCAGAAGCTGGCGTCGCTCGGATACGCCGGACTGCAAAAATCGGCTCCGACCGCCGCAACCGTCGCTGGGATCGACCCTAAAGACAAGATCGCGGTCGCAAACAAGGTGATCGCAGCCGCGACTCGCGATCAGTCAAAGCCGGACCTCGCCATTGCCGCACTCACGCCCGTTGTCTCCGCCGATCCCGGCCTTTACCTCGCGCAATACACGCTGGGCGTTGCGCTCGCCCAGAAAGCGCAGTACGCCGAGGCGGCCAAGCATCTGCGCAAAGCCGTGGAGCTCCAGCCCGATTCCGCCTGGGCCAACTACGAAATCGGCGCCAGCCTGGTGAAAGCCGGCGACTTCAAGACCGCGATCGTGCACCTGGAAATCGCCACCGGACGCCTGCCCGCCTTCGCTCCCGCGCATCTGTCGCTAGCCGAGGCCTACGAACACTCAGGCAGAGCGGATGACGCGAAAAAAGAACGCAGCAAGGCCGGCCAAAAGTGAACAGAAATGGAAGTTAACAGAAATGGGAGCACAGACCAAAAACACGGGACCTATTCCTCTATTGAGGCTGCTCAGCCTTCAACTCAGCAGCTTTCGTTCGTTCCCGCTCCGCATTCTCGGCCTGCCCAAGTTGCTGATAGGCATCAGCCAAAGAAGCGTGCACCTCAGCCGACTCTGGATTGATTTCCGCGGCATGAACCAGCTTCGGCAGCGCCGCATCCGCATGCCCCATCTGTAGCAGAAACCGGCCGTAAAACATGTTCGCTTCAAAATAATCAGGATCGATCTTCAGGGCACTCTCGTACTCATCGATTGCCTCGGGAAAATGCTTCAGGTGGGTCTGCACGGCCGCGAGATCGAAGTGCATGAGGGCAGAACCCGGTGCGCACACCACGGCCGCCTGCATTTCAGGAAGCGCCGCGTCCCATTGTCCGGTTTTGATCAGCAACGAGCCAAGCGCGCTATGGGCCATTCCCGAATCTGGCATCTTGGCCACGGCCATGCGTAACGCTTTCAATGCGTCCTGATATTTCTGTTCCTGGGAGAGCGCTCCGCCCAACTCGAGATAGGCACTCCCAAGTTCTGGGTCCACGCCCACGATGGCGCGCAGGCGCGCAATCGCTTCATCGTAGCGGTCTTCCTCCATATCAGCGATCGCCCGGTGAAACTTGTTCGCAATCTCGATTTTGTCCTTCGGATCGATCGCCGCCTTCTTGCCGTTGTTCTCCTCTGCACTGTCGGACGCCAGATATCCGAGTGCTCGCAGCTTTTCCGCCTGGGCCGGATCAAGCTTTCCTTGCACAATCGGCGCACTGCTCGTCTTCTGGAGAAATCCCATCAATTGCGCGTCCAGAGTATCGGCAACGGCTTTCGAAGCAACCGCAAGATTGTGACGCGCGCCCGGGTCAGACGATTGGTCATACAACTCCCGCTTTGGTGCCTGAACATACATGTACTTTCCTGTGCGCCACGACTGCAATTCCGCCCAGCCAAAAGTGCGGTGAGCATAGTTGCTCTCGGAATAAATGGGCCGCTGCGGGGGGTTCGCCTTTCCCGTTGCTGACTTGGCAGCATCTATAAGCGGGAATAACGACCGTGCCTGCATCGCCGCAGGAATTGGAATACCCGCCGCCTCCAGCAATGATGGCGCGACATCCGCCAGCGCCACTCGCTCGTCCACCCGCTTACCGTGAAACCGTCCCGCGGGAAGTTTCAGCAGCAACGGCACGTGAATCGTCTCGTCATACAGAAACATCCCATGCCTTTCTTCGCCGTGCTCGCCAAACGCTTCCCCGTGGTCCGCCGCAACTGCAATCACGCACTCCTGAAACAGCCCATGACGATCAAGAACATCCATCAGGCTCCCGACAATCGAATCGGCGTACGCAATCTCTCCGTCATAGGGAGCAGACGCATAATGACTCTTGAACGGCTCTGGCGGGTCATACGGATCATGCGGATCGTAAAAGTGAAGCCAGATGAAAAACGGCCCCTGCTGGTGCCGGCTGAGCCAGCCCATTGCACGGTTGGCCACATCCTCGGCACGACGCTCGATGCTTTTGTAACGATCCTCGCCCGGTTTGCGCTGATGAAAATCAGCATCGTACAAGTCAAAGCCGCGCTCAAAACCAGGAGCAGTCCCGGCAGGATCGAGAATCTGCGCCCCGATGAACGCTGCAGTCTGATAGCCGTGCTGATGCAATAGGTCCGGCAGATAGGGGAGGTCTTTGGTCAACGGCGTGCCCAGGTCTTTGATGTGGCTGAACTGAGGATAAGTCCCGGTCAGCAACGCAGCGTGGGAGGGCGTCGTCAGCGGAACCTGCGCATACGCCCTGGTAAAGACCACGCTCTGGTGCGCTAAAGCATCCAGACTGGGCGTCAGGCCCCGCGTAGACCCCAGGAACCCCATGCGGTCAGCCCGCGTAGTATCGAGCGTGATCAGAATGATGTTAGGCGGCTTGGTCCCCGGCTGAGACTGACTGGCGTCCTTTCCCGTAGCCGCAATGCCCACCGACGCGGGCATAGCAACGAGGATAAGAACGAGGAGAAGAATAAAGCGAAGACCGAGGAGAACCCGCCGGACAACCTGCATAGGGGATTGAAAAAAGTCTAGCACACGTGGGCCGAGCGATCGCCCCGTCGCAATTTCCACTTAGACAACAAAAGGCCGACCTCGCGGCCGGCCTTTATCGTTGCAAATCGTTACCCCGATTTAGAAGTCAAGCCGGAGCGCCAACTGCGTGATGCGCGGACCTCCGCTTTGCTGGTTCGAGTAAGTTGAAGTCGACAAGCCGAATTGGCCGGAACTCAGGTTGCCGGTCGGCGGCAGGAAGTTCGGGTGATTGAAGATGTTGAACGCATCGAAGCTGAAGCGCAGGCGGAAGCGCTCATTGAGCTGGAAGTTCTTGCCGAGTGTTGCGTCGAAACGAACCGAGAAAGGACCCCGGAACGTGTTGCGTCCCAAGTTGTCGTACGCCGATTCGTAGATGTCGCCAGCCGGTACGCCATCCTGGCCGGGCGTAAGGAATTGCGGCTGGAAGGCGGCGACGTTCAGCACCGGTTTGCCGGCATTCACGCCCGTGGTCCCTTGCAATTCCGCCTGTTTAACCGTCGTACCGGGAGTCAAGCCCACGATCGGATTCCCGATGTCGTCGGTGGAGGAGAAGAAGATACTCGCGACCGACCCCGAGTAATCGTAGACGCTGTACGGCTCGCCGCTCTGCGCCACGGTCTGGCCGCCGATGGTCCACCCGTTGATCGCGTAGCCCAGCGCCCTGTTTGAAGTGATCTTGGGCATCTGATGCACGTAATTGATCAGGAACACA
>PMSZ01000005.1 GCA_003168235.1 Acidobacteriaceae bacterium | reverse complement strand
ACATTGTCGAATTGCGCCTTCAATTTGTATGTGGAGCTGAAAAGATATTGCTTGCCCCCGATGATGAAAACACCAGCCACGAAAATTGCCAGTGTTATAACGATGAAAGCTCCCAACCGCGCCACCCTCGACATATGCCCTCCATACTNNAATGCAATGTCACTTCTTTGCAATTCTTCAAAACTGCCGTCGATCACGACATTTCCCTCATTGAGCAGAGCGAGACGGTTGGCAATTGTCTTCGCGCTGTGCAGATCGTGAGTCACGACGATCGATGCCATGTGATGTTCCGCCTGGAGCTTGAGAACCAACTCATCGATCTCGCCGGCGCTAATGGGATCGAGACCAGCCGTGGGCTCGTCGAGCAGCAGAGTGTCCGGATCCAAAGCCAACGCACGTGCCAGCCCTACTCGTTTCTGCATGCCACCGGAAATATCCGAAGGCATCTTCTCAAGAGAGTCTTCCATGCCCACTTCGGTCAGCAATTGCGTCACGCGGTCACTCCGTTCAGACTTCGACATCTCTTTTTTATGATGTTGCAGCGGAAAGGCCACATTCTGCTCGACGGTCAGCGAATCGTAGAGCGCGGCATGCTGAAACAGAAAACCCATCTTCGTTCTTATTTCGCCGAGTTGGTCAAGCCCAAGGCCGATGATGTCTCGACCGTGGATCAGAACCGATCCCGAATCAGGCTTCTCCAGGCCGATGATGAGCCTCAGCAATACGCTCTTGCCTGTGCCACTGCGCCCGAGCACGGCTAACGTCTCGCCGCGCGCCACGGTCAGGCTAACCCCGTTCAAAACCTTTTGGCTTCCGAATGACTTATGAAGATCCTCGACGGCGATAGCTGGAGCGCTATCGTCTTTCGCGGCCTCTTGCCGGTCCATCGCGGTTTGAATCGGAATTTGATCAATTGTGTGCATATACTTTCGTCGCGTTCCGCCCAGTGCTTATGGGAAAAATATGAGAATGAGTTTCACTAGCACGACATCGGCCAGGATCACGAACAGCGATGACAACACGACCGAACTCGTGGCGGCACGGCCCACGCCCGCCGCGCCTCCCTGGGTACGCATTCCCTGAAAACACGCGATCAGACCGATGATCAGGCCAAAGACTGCCGTCTTAAACGTGGGCGGCAGAAAATCGTTGAAATCGGCACCTTTGAAACCGGCGCTGATGAACTGGTGTAGCGAGAGCGGCTCAGTTAAAGCCTGAGTCACCCAGCCCATCAGCACCCCGCAGGCATCGCCGGCGAGGGTCAGCAGAGGCAGCACCAGGATGCACGCCAGGATGCGCGGCGCTGCCAGCAGTCGATAAGGGCTAACGGCAGATGCCTCTATGGCATCGATCTGCTCGGTTACTTTCATCGACGCCAACTCCGCGCCAATGCCAGCGCCCACACGGCCACTCACTACCAGACCCGTGATGATCGGGCCGGTCTCGTGGATCACGGAGAACACGATCGCGGCGGGAAGCAGCGACTTCGCCCCAAATCGCGTCAGGCTGTAACGGGCTTCCAAGGAGAGGACAACCCCGGTGGCGGCGCCGGCCAACGCGACCAGCGGCAGGGACATCGACCCGATTTCGTCGAGTTGCCGAAACAATTCTCGGAATTCAAACGGGGGAGTGACTGCAGCGTGTACAACTCGCCAGAAAAATATGCCCAGATCACCGAACCACTCGAAAAACTTGTTGATGAGGCCCAAAAAGGAGCCGACCATGGGCGACATAACTGACGTCCGCGGCCCTGAAAGTGGAGGCTGCGTGCCTGCGACCGTACTGAAGTTCCTATCGATCATTGACTTGGCGAGCCAGGGTTGGGCGAGCCTGGACTTCCACCCTGGTCGGGCGCTCCATGCGCATCATTAAGATGCATTCTGGAAAGAAGTGAGCGGGGGCCGCTGTAGAAAAATTCAAGGGAGATGTTTGCGCCTATATACCCCAGCAAGCTGTAGTTGCCCATGCGGAATCCGTCCTTGTAGTCGTAGCGGCCGGGATACCAGCCATAAACCGCCGTCATGGTACCGGCATATGGGGAAATCAGATCAGGAAAAGAAAAGGCGGGATGCCCATCAGCGCCGCGGCGTGCGCTGGCGGCGGAGTCTCCCACATCGGCCGGGGCTTGCGCTTTTGCTGGCGCAGAGAGAGCTGCCATGGCCGCGATTCCAAACGGCAAGATCACAGTTCTGAAGCTCTTCATATCGAGATTCTCCCCGGTCAGTTAAATTGCCAGCCCATACGCCCAGAAATTACTGCTCCTCAAACGGTCAGCGGACAAACTGCATGGTCGCACTGGCACGCGATCTCAACATCCTTGGATCCGGCCTCTTTACAGGCTTGACCGCAGTATTTATCGTTAGCTTGCGCTGTGCACCGGCATGGCAGGTGCGCACATTTGTTCTGCTCGATTGTCGTCATCATTGGTTCTCCTTTTCTTTCTCGTATTAAATCGGCGTCAAACTAGTAGCGTCGATTGCCCTTTAACATCCGGTTTTTTCAGAAAGCGATCCCCGGAACCCACCAGAATTGTTGTCGGGAGCCGCAAGGTGCGTATCTGTCGGTCGGCCCCGCTGATGGCGCGAACTGCTACGCCATCACCTTCGCTGAAAGGGTCCGACACTATTTCAAAACTCTCGCCGTACATCTTGATGTGGCGGGAGGATGCGAAACCGAGGTCCTTGATCCTTGCACAGCGTTTGGAACGTGTCCGCTCGCACCTATCACCTTCGGCATCCACTGCCGGTGCGTCGAGTTTTCCATGAACATTCGTTTTCGGAGTAACCACGTAACCTCCATGTTGTTGCCGGCAAGAAGACATTGAAAGCCGCAGCTTACGCTGTTGCGCGTCACTTTGGCTTTCTTAATCTACCTGCGTCTCAGCATCCATCCAATGAGTGTTCCGGCGGTGAGACCGACCGCAAATGACGTGGCAACAGTTAGCACCGGGTGTCGCTGGATGCGCTCGGTTGTGTCATTCAAGATTTCTTCGGCAGCATCGCCGCCTTGTTTTGCAGCACGCCGCACTGCTCCCGTTCCATCCTCTATTGCATCAGCGATCGCGCTGGTGGCACGCGAGACCTGGCGAGCTGATTCGTCAATATGTTCAACTGCTCTGTCGACCACGGTTTGTGGCATTGGTCCTCCCCTTTTGTAGTCAGTGACCTTGATGGTGAGATATCTTTAATTCCTCGATTTATTCTCCGACGGCTTTTTCAGCGCGGCCGATCGCGTTTTGAATTTTTCCGGTGTTCTTTTCCACATTCCCTGAGATTTCCAGGTCGGGTTTGTTGGTCACCTTTCCGACCTCTTCCTTGATCTTTCCTTTTACTTCGTGGATCTTGCCTTGCGCCTTGTCTTCTGTACTTGGTTTCATAATTTCCTCTCTTCTCTAATCTCCAACTCAGTTATTAAGCGACCGCTTTCCTATCCACAATTGTGGGCACTTGCATCAACTCCTCGAATAGAGAGCGGTAATGAATCATCGCCGTCCTCAGGTCTTCGGTCGTCGCTGCATCTTTCCCAACTCGCAGCGCAATCTCATGCGCAGAGCGGTAGTTCTCCACTACTCGTGGATGGTCGACGGAAATGTCGGCNNAGGTCATCGGCTTCTGCGACCGCGCCCTTCGGGGAATCGACAAAGCGAGACTGTACCGACTCCCATCGCTTCAAGAAACGCTCAAGTTCCCCTGGATCCAGATCGCGGAGGTTGAACTTTTCGGCCCGCTTCTCTCGATCCTCTAGTTTCGCTTCCGCTTTTCGACCTGTGCCATGTACTAACACCGCGCGGTCGTATTCGGGGCCAAACTTCTTCCGTAGGGCGGCGGTTGTATTTCGGCGTTTTCGCGCATACATCCAGGCAACCACTACGATGACTATGATCACCACGCCGGCGAGCATCAAGAATTTAGGGTCCATCAGATTTGGATTCATCTCAGCGCCTCCTACCAACTTGTCTACAAGAACCGACCTTTGTCCCTATCACAATTCCTTCGGAGAGTCAGAATCTTGCTAACTGACAGTATCGAGCTTTCAGATAGCGGAAGGCTGATCAGAATTGACCGGTTTACGAGAAGTTGGCTGAATGTTCGACGGGAAACTCCAGAGGGCCGAAGATCGACGATAAGCCTTCTTTCTCCCGACGCCGTCTATGACGGATTGATATATTGCGTCGTCGGCGGAGCCAGGGGTTCAATTCCAGGGGAATTCAATCTCGTGCGGATTTATCAGCCGTAGCCGGATGAATCGGCCTTAAGCATTTCACCGGAAGTGTCCCGCCCAAGTTCTGCTTGTGCGGAGTTTTTATTTTGGGTTGGTTCACTATCCCGGGAGTCATTTGGAGCCGAGCTTTACTCGTCGGACGAACGAATATAATCTCATGTTCCTGGCAGCCGATCCTCCAATGTCTGGCTGAGCGATTCGATGGAGGTGGTCTGGGTGAGCTCACGGATCTCCTTATCCCCCATGATGTCTTGAAGCCCCATATGTCCACAGATTGCGCGGACCATCTGTAACACCTTCGTGATCTCTTTTTCCGACAACAAGTCAACTTGCAGATTTAGGTGGTCTCGAAGTTCACCTCGACGCATCATTCGATTCTGACGCATGAGTATGAAACTGGAGAGAATCACCGCTTCCATGGCGACAATCATCCCGAGGAGAGAGAAGGGGTAAGGATCGAACGGCCGTAATCCACGAATCTCGCCGTTATTCACGAGTAGCCACGCCACCAAGAGGACTAAGTGGAACACAACGAAGGGAAGGCTGCCCGCGAACTGTCCCACACCGTCAGCGAAGCGTTCTGAGATGGATCTCCGTTCTAACGCTTCTTCCTCTTGCCTGACAATTGAGTCGATGTGTGACTGGGACTGCCTTGAATTCTCGATCCCCATTTTGCGATACCTACTTCACATGAGCTACTTCACATCGACGTTTTTACTGCCGAGAAGTCCTCTTCGAGCCCTGGCCACAAACTTCGGGGTATGGGCTTTCATGATCTGCTGGATGCCAGGCCCGAACTCGTGGAAGACGTTCATCCCGGCGTCTTCGCCAACCGTCGAGCCAAAGTCGTTGAATGGCGCCAAAGCGGATTGCATCCTATTTGCACGGCTTGCAGAGTGGGCTGCAACCGATGCCAACACCCCGAGAAAATACCGAGTGTTCAACTTTCCTTTTCCAGAGCTGTCATGCGTGACAAGAACGCGCGACGCCGCGAAGAAGGTCCGGCCCATAAAGCTATCGCTGGTCGAAGCGTGATAGCGTGCGTCCCGCTCCAGCGACGAGGGATACAAGTGCCTGGTCAGAAAAGGGCTGGACTCTTCTTGAATAAAAGCGTTTTGGTAGGGTTCCGCTTCGCGCCTTACGGCCGCGCTGACTCCAATCGCACCGACGAACTCGTGCAATCTCAGTTCTTGTGTCTGTGGCTGTATCGACTGCTGTATCGACGATGGAGCGTCAGGGAATGATGATTCCCACGTGCGCATTTCCCTATGGTGCACTTCGGCTGAGTTTGGGCTGTCGGACGGCAATCCCCTAACCAACTCAGCAGAAGGAAGTTTCTGGCAGTAAGCCGCGCAAGCAGCGAATAGAAAGAAGCCGAAACAACTATCCCGAATTGGTGATGCTCTGGTCACGATAACTCGATCCTGCACGGCGGCCGGTAACTCTCCGGGCGCCTCGAC
>PMSZ01000488.1 GCA_003168235.1 Acidobacteriaceae bacterium | reverse complement strand
CCCCGGCGGCGGCCTGACTGGCAGTTGCGTGGTGACAGGAACTGCCGCGCTTGAAGTCGGCAAAGACAAGCAGATCGCGATTCTGATTAATGGCGTGACGCAGGCTCCTCTTACCTGCAGTCCGATTACAGCGAATTGCGCCGTGATTGTCGCGGAGCAAGGCGTGCCGATCACGCCGGTGACGCTGAGCGCGAGCGGCGGCGCAGGCCCTCCCTACACATTTACCGCCACCGGTCTGCCGACCGGCTTGAGCATCTCGTCGAGCGGCACGATTTCCGGAACGCCGACGGTGAGTGGCACCTTCAGCTACACGGTCACAATAACCGACTCGCAGGGCAATAAAGGGACGATCAACTGTTCGGTCACGGTCGCTCCTCCGATGACGCTAACCTGCTCGGCCACCAATACGGGCGAGGTGGGAGTACCGTTTAATAGCGGACCGATCACAGTGACGGGCGGCGTTCCACCCTATACGTTCTCCGTCGTCGGCACGCTGCCGGCAGGTCTGACGCTCAAAACTTCTACGGGCGCGGTCACAGGAACTCCGACAGCTTCGGGCAGCTTCTCGATTAAAGTGACGGATTCGGTCGGCGCCACCGCGACGGGATGCGTGATCACGATCACTCCTCCACTCTCGATGACATGCTCGGCCACCAACACTGGCGAAGTGGGAGTACCTTTCAACAGCGGACCGATCACTGTGACAGGCGGCGTTCCGCCTTACACCTTCGCGTTCGTCGGCACGCTGCCGGCTGGTCTCACTCTGAATACTTCCACAGGAGCGGTCACAGGAACTCCGACAGCTTCGGGTAGCTTCTCGATCAAAGTGACAGACTCGCTCGGCGGAACGGCCACTGGATGCGTAATCACGATCACTCCCCCGATCTCGGTAACCTGCTCGGCGACCAACACGGGCGAAGTGGGCGTACCGTTCAACAGCGGACCGATCACGGTAACGGGCGGTGTAGCGCCATACACGTTCTCGATCGGCAGCGGCACCTTGCCGGCGGGTCTCACTCTGAATACGTCTACCGGCGCGGTTACTGGCACTCCGACGGCGTCCGGCACCTTCACCATCATTGTGACGGATTCACTCGGCGCGACAGGGACGGGTTGTGTGATCACTATCACTCCCCCGCTCTCAGTGACCTGCTCAGGAACCACCACAGGCACGGTAGGAGTAGCGTTCAACAGCGGACCGATCACCGTGACGGGCGGCGTAGCGCCGTACACGTTCTCGATCGTCGGCACGTTGCCGGCTGGCCTCACTCTGAATACGTCCACGGGCGCAGTCACGGGAACTCCGACGGCCACCGGAACGTTCAGCATCAAGGTCACGGACTCGCTCGGCGAGGTTGCTACCACAACCTGTCCGATCACGATCGTTTCGGCTCCTTGCCTCACTTCGCAACTGGGTCCGGCGGCCGGCTTCTCGGTCCTCGGATTGCAGGGAGCGAACATCCAACTCGGTGGTCAACTGACGATTGGCGGAAACGTTGGAATCGGCGCAAACGGCCAAATCAACGTATCGAACGGCGACAATTTCCCGGGCACGCTGTATGCGGATCCGAGTGCCAAAGTTGAGGTCGGCCATGGCGCCTTCGCAGGCGGTGTCGTGACCCAATCGATGGCGGCAATCCAGACCGCAGCCTTGAATGAGGCCAGTGCGGTCGGTGCGCTAACGCCAACCAAAACGTTGAGCTCCATCCAGAGCGCAACCACCATCACCGGCAATGGCGGACAGAACGTTATCCTGGTGAACGGCTCGGTGAACCTGTCGAATGGTCAAAACCTGACCATTTCGGGAGGCGCCAACGATACGTTCATCTTCAATATCTCCGGCGGCTTCGATTTGAATCAGGCGAACGTGGTTCTGAGCGGAATTTCTCCGGATCAGGTCATGTTCTACTTCCCGGGATCGGGAAGTCAGATTCAGACCAACGCTGCCAACACTGCCGGCATCTTCCTCGCTCCGGATCGCAGTATCTCGATCATGGGCGGGACGCATACCAGCGAGTTCATCTCGGGAGGTTCGATTAGCATCGCCTCCTGCGGTAGCAACACCACAATCAATACGCTGCCGGTTTGCAATGCGGAGCAGATTACACTCTCCTGCCCGGCGAATACCGGCATCGTGGGAACGCCGTACAGTTCGGATCTCGTCGCCACCGGCGGTGAGGCCCCGTACACGTTCTCCATCATCAGCGGCGGACTGCCTTCCGGTCTGACGCTCAACACCAGCAATGGCGATATTACCGGTACGCCAACCGCGGCGAATCCCTACACCTTCACAGCGCAGGTTGTGGATTCGTCCGGTTCCCAGGGAGGCACGACGTCTACCAGCTGCACGATCACGGTGACGCCGACCGCGTACTCTTGCACCATTCCACCCTCGCAGACGCAAGTTGGAGGAGTGCAGTGGAGCTGGTTCAAGACCCAGGGCTCGAACGACGTGGTCTGGATCAACGCTCACATCGGGTCGCCGCAGGGCGTCTCGACATCACAGGTCACGACGGTGCAGTTCACCGACGTCAGCCTTGTGATTAATGGCAAGACCTACGGGTTGCCGGATGGCTTCCTGATCTTCGATCCGTCGGCGCCCGAGACCCCATCGACGAGCTACAACTCGGCATATCAACCGAATGGGGCTTGGACCACGACAGTCAACCCGAGCCATCTCAGCAATCAGCTGTTCTTCGACGGACAGGCTCTGCCGGCAGATTCAACCCTTTCCGGTGGCGGAACGGCAACGGTCACCTTCACCACCGAATCGACCGACGATAACCTGTCCTTCGATTGGCAGTGGGGCGCGGCCGCTTATAGTTCGTGGCCGGGCAACAACCAGGCCGAAATCCTGGCCTACGAGGGCAACCTGAACGCTGGTTCACCAACCAACACTCAGGTCCAGCAGGATCAGATCCCTGGTCCCAACGACGGCCCCGGCGGATGCCACGGTGGCAACAACTACACGGGACAGTTCAGCGGCACCGGCAACGGATCGTGCAGCCAGCAAAGCTGCTCCCCGTCGCCGATTACTCCCTATATCCAGGTAAACGGCGCCAGCTGGCAGCAGACCAACAGCGTGTCCGTGTATGGCGGATCCCAGGTCAACCTGGGCCCGCAACCGCTAAACGGCGGGTCTTGGAGCTGGACCGGTCCGAACGGCTACACCTCCACGTCGCGTCAGATCAACAACATTCCGTTGAACTGGGGCACCAACACTTTCGTGGCTACCTACACGAACTCGGGTGGCTGCCAGAGTCAGGAGACGTTCACGATCAACATGGAGTAACAGGTAACTAGTAAAGACTAACGAGACTAAAGCAGGCTGGCTTCAAGTGGCGCGTTCTCGAGTATTCGGGAACGCGCCATAGTTTTTTAAATTCCGATCGCAGGATGTTCTTGGGATTTTTTGGTCGCGCGAGACTTGACTGTGTGCGATTTAGTCCAAATCGTTTTCGCTCCACAAATTAGGAGTGATCTGCCGGAATTTTAACTTCCACTGACTGCCGACCTTCGCCCAGGTGTCGGTCATATGGCGATAGCGGGGATGCTCTCCGGGAGCGATCAGGTTGTAAGCCACAACGGCAGAGTCGTTGCTCAACTTGACGACGCGAAAGTCATAGGCTCGCGTGGCTCTGTCTTTGTCCTTTGGTCTTCCTGCCGCGGCCGAGTCGACAATTTCACTTTTGTCGTAGAAGTCGCCATTGCTTCCGATGCCCTGAAAATCGTCCGCGATTGAGCGCTCGACCACGGACGAATTCTGGTTCTGAACATCCTGCAGAAGCTGCTTTTCACGCTCGATGAGCTGTTGCTCGAAAACGGAGACGGGGTTGTGCGCCGGGGGCTGAGAAGGAGCCAGAGACGAACCGGCCAGAACCACACCGAACAACGGAAGAATTCCTCGCATGATTGCTTCCCCAAAAGTACGATTCTACTGAGAACTGACAACTGACGGCCGACACCCCTTACTTCTGCAAAATCCGCTGCGCCAGCTCATTGCGCGGAACAATAACCTGTTCGCCTGACGCCAGATGTTTGAGCGCAAACGCATTCGCTGCAACTTCATTCTCCCCTACGATGAGGATGTACCGCGCGTCGATCTTGTCGGCCGCCTCGAAAGACTTTTTCAAGCGAAAGGTCTCGTCGCCGAGCTCAACCACCAGATCATGGCGGCGCAACTCGCGCGCCAGGCGGGCGGCTTCGCGATTCATTCCGGCGCCAAGCGGAGCAATGTAAACATCAGGCTTGCGCACCACCGCCTCCGCCGAGGCGGCCAGAGAAAGCACGAGCCGATCTTCTCCGATGGCAAAACCGATGCCGGGAGCGGGAGGGCCGCCGAGCGCCTCCGATAAACCGTCGTATCGGCCACCGCCGAGGATCGCATTCTGCGCTCCCAGAGCGCCGTGGATAAATTCAAACGCAGTATGCGTGTAGTAATCGAGGCCGCGGACCAGGCGCGGGTTTTCCACGTAAGGAATGCCGACCGCGTCGAGGATTTGCTTTACCGCCTCAAAGTGCGCGCGTGAAGTCTCATCGAGAAACTGGCCGATGTTGGGAAGAGTCTCGATGATGGGTTGATCCTCGGGCACTTTGCAATCGAAGACGCGGAGCGGATTGGTGACGGCCCGGCGCTGGCAATCGGCGCACATTTTTTCGACAACTGGGGCCAGCGCTTTGCGTAAAGCCTCGTTGAATTTTGCCCGGTCGGCGGGCGAGCCGATGGAATTCAGTTCGAGCGTCCAGCCAGTGACGCCGACGCGATCGAGCAAAGTGGCGAGGAGCTCCAGAATCTCCGCATCTCTTGCGGGAGACTGGCTGCCCGCGGCGGCCGGCCCGATCACCTCGGCTCCGATCTGGTAGAACTGGCGGTATCGGCCCTTTTGCGGACGCTCGCGGCGAAATTGTGGCCCTATATAGAAGAGCTTGTTGAGGCCGCGGTCCCAGAGCTTGTGCTCAATGTAGGCGCGCACCACGCCGGCTGTGTTTTCGGGGCGCAGGGTGAGCGATTGCCCTCGATCGCTTTCCGCGCGGCCGCGATCTTCCCATGTGAACATTTCTTTCGAGACGATGTCGGTCTCTTCGCCGACGCCGCGGGCAAAGAGTTCGGTGGACTCGAAGATCGGTGTGCGGATTTCGTGAAAGTTGTAGGCGCGGAAAACGTCGCGCACCGCAGCTTCAACGAAGTTCCACAGCGCGGTGTCGGGCGGGAGAAGGTCGCGGGTTCCTCGGGGAGATTTGATCATTGGTCGTTGGTCGTTAGTCGTTAGTCGTT
>PMSZ01000241.1 GCA_003168235.1 Acidobacteriaceae bacterium | reverse complement strand
GGGCTTCAGAGAACGAGGACTGCAGAGAGTGCGCCTGGATGTTTACCGGCCCTCGAAATCGCGGTCTACCACCGAGGCTCTACTGCAGCCCGTAGCTAATCTCAACTGAAACGCGATAGACTCGGGTGACGGATCGTGAACAACGGTTCGTCACCACGAGAGTTGAGAATATGGATCCGCGCGAGCGTCTCATCATCGCTCTGGATGTACCTACGGCCACTGCCGCCCGGAGGATCGTGGCGGCGGTGGGCGATTCTGCTTATATCTACAAAGTGGGCATGCAGCTCTACACGGCCGAAGGGCCGGCGGTGGTGCGCGAGCTGGTGGGGTCGGGACGTCGCGTCTTTCTCGATCTCAAATATCACGACATTCCCAATACGGTGGGAGCGGCGGTCCGCGAGGCGGGCGCGCTGGGCGTGAGCATGCTGACCGTGCACGCCTCCGGAGGCGGCAGGATGCTGCGCGCCGCAGTTGAGGCCGGGCAGTCTGCGAAGGCAGACATGCTGGTGCTGGCAGTCACGGTGCTGACGAGCCTGGATGACGCCGAACTGGGGAAGGTTGGGGTGCGCGGCGGCGTGCTGGACCAAGTGCTGCGGCTGGCCGCTCTGGCATTGTCGAACGGATGCAAGGGCGTGGTCGCATCGGCGTTGGAAGCGGGAGCGCTGCGCGAGGAGTTTGGCCCGGAGATCACGATTGTGACGCCGGGCGTGCGTCCGGCAGGCAGCGGGCCACATGATCAGGCGCGGGTGGTTACTCCGGCGGAAGCGATTGCAGCGGGAGCTTCGCACATTGTGGTGGGGCGTCCGATTACGGAGGCGCTTGATCAGGCGGCCGAAGCGCGGGCGATTCTGGGACAGATCAGTAGCCAGTACCCGGTACCGAGTACCCAGTAGCCAGTTGCCAGTGAGAGCCAAAGGCGCGACATATTGTCGCGCCTTTTTATTGTGGCCTAATTTCTGCTGGGTATCGGCGACTGGTACTGTTCTTACAGCTTTTCGAAGAATTCGCAGCCGGAGCACGAAATGTAGATGCCGCCGGGTACTCCGCGCTCGCGGTCTTTCATGCGCTTGACGATGCGGGTTTCCTTACCGCACTTGGGGCAAGCGGTCGATTTCGTGGTGTCCATGACCTTTTTCCGGTCGGCTGTCTTGGCAATTTTCGGCATTCAACTTCTCCTGACAGGAATGTGCCGGCGGTCTCCAATGAGGGAAACTGCGGTTCTACCTGGTGATTGGGGAGTTTTGGGTGATCATCGTTCAGTAAACGAAGCAGCCCCGCGGGATGAACCCGCGCAGAGGTGATGCACTGTACTCGCCAATAGAATTCTACATGAAGTTAGCGGCGATGTGGATCTGAGCGGCTTGAATAGACGTAGTCGGGCTTTGATCACAGCACGATTCCGGCCAATGGGGGCGCTCGGCGGGAGGGCGACTCCTTATCCAGCATTCCGGCATCGAGCATTCCGGCGATGGCGAGGACGACTTCTTCTTCCCACGGGCGGCCGACGATCTGCACGGCGATGGGTAAACCTTGCTCGGAGTATCCCATGGGAACGACAGCGGCGGGAAAACCCAACAAGTTGAACCACTCGCAATAGCTCCAGGCGTCGAGGTACTTCACGGTCTGGTTCTGTATTTGCCACTCGCGTTCGCCATGACGAAAGGCCGGGATGGACGCGACGGGGCAGATCAGTACGGGATACTTCCGCATCTGGAAAAGAATCTTTTCGCGGACGGCATCGCGTCCGAGCCAGGCGGCCAGCAGCGATTCTCCGGTGTGCGCGGGGGCGGCGGCGGTCCAGGCCGTGAACTCACGCAGGATGGGGCTGATATCGGACGCGCGACCTTGCGACGTTGCTTCTGGCTGGGCCTCGCGAATCATGGGGTCAAGAATCATTCCTCCGGCCACGCCGAAAAAATCCCACCACAAGCGGCGAGATTCTTCGAGGCCTTCGGGGAGAAAGGGATCGACGCGAAATCCGCACTGCCTCAGGGTGAATGCCGCGTCTTCGACGGCTGATCGGGTTTCTTCGGTCACGGGAGTGCGACCGTCTTCGAGGAAGAAACCGATGGGGATCTTCGCTATCACTTTCTCGTGAATCTCGCGCACTTCGACGGGGGCGGCGCAAGGGTCGCGGTCATCCCATCCGGACATGACTTCAAACAGCGTTTGCACATCGGCGATGGTGCGGGCCATGGGGCCAACGACGCCGATCAGGGCGAACGGGCCTCCGGCTTTAGGATAGTGGCCGGTTGACGGAATGCGGCCGGGAGTGGGCTTCAATCCGCAGATGCCGCAGAAGTGAGCGGGGACGCGGATGGAGCCTCCGCCGTCGCTGCCGACGCCGCCAGCGGAAAGTCCGGCGGCGATGGCTGCGGCTTCTCCGCCGCTGGAGCCGCCCGCGGTGCGAGTCAGGTCCCATGGATTGTTGGTGCGGCCATAGAGAAGGTTGTCGGTTTCCCAAGCCATGAGGAGCTCGGGGGTGTTGGTGACGCCCAGGATGATGGCTCCGGCGGCGCGCAGACGGGCGACGAGCGGGGCATCTTCGGCGGCGACGTAACCGGCGCGCAGGCGTGAGCCTGCTTCGCAGCGGTGTCCCGCGACGTCGATCGATGACTTTATGGAGATGGGAACGCCGTGGAGGGGGCCGAGATCTTCTCCGCGCATGATCGCTTTCTCGGCATTGTGCGCTTGTGCGAGCACGGCTTCGGGCTGGTAATCGACGAAGGCGTTCAGCTTAGGATTGAGGCGCTCGATGCGATCGAGATGGGCGCGCGCGACCTCGACCGGCGAAACTGCTTTGCAGCGGATTTGCGCGGCGATCTCGCGCGCGGAAGGAAGATGAGGAATTGAGGTCATGATCTGCGAAGAGCGACCCGACGAAATTCAGGATGACGAAGATTCAAGATGATGACTTTCAGGATACCAGTGTGAGGCCCGGGGGGACTGAGCCTGAGATCAATCTTTTCAGATAAACTTTTGTAGCGAATTCTTATTGCAGGAGATGTCTTGATGAAACGTATTCACAAGGTTGCTGTGCTCGGCGCAGGCACGATGGGGGCGCGGATTGCGGCGCATTTCGCTAACGCGGG
>PMSZ01000542.1 GCA_003168235.1 Acidobacteriaceae bacterium | reverse complement strand
CTGGCGCGCATCGATGCGATGATCGAAGAAGACCCGGTCAGCCGCGTGCATCTGCGCGTTCCGCAGAAAGAAGGCAAGACGCTCGCCATGCTGGAAGCCAAAGCGAGAATTTATTCGCGGACGTACAAGGACGGCGCGGTGGAGTTGGAGGTGGAGGCGCCGGAGTCGGTGGTGCGGAAGGTTAGGGAGTGGGTAGTGTGTTGAACGGCCGCAATTTAAATGGGCCGGCAACCAAGAAGCGGTGACATTCCTTGGCTATCGGCCCATTCGATCCGGACTGGGATCGGAGGTGATAGTTCCATGCTAAACCTGGCGGGTCGATTGTCAAGGACGAATGTCGCTTATTTCCGCATCCGAAGATCGTTCCGATTTGAGAAAAATCTCGGCAAAAAGCGGCTTCCTTCATTGACACCTTAATCGGCGGAGTGTTAGTTTTATTGGTTTGAGAAGCGGCTCTTCTTCCAGCAGAATCAGCCTGTTGAATCAGCCAACAGAGCCGGCCACCAGAAGTGGGCGGCTAAAATCAGCAAGGATTCAGTTCGATCAATAGACAATGGATCAGACACTCCGACAACTAGGTGAATTACTGCTCGGAGCCGTGCCCACGGTCATTCTGCTGACCCTGCTTTATATCCTCTATACTTTTGTTGTACATCGCCCGCTGACCGCGGTGCTGGCGGAGCGGCGCAATCGTACGCTGGGCGCAATGGAGAAGGCGCGCGCCGACATCGCCTCCGCCGCAGCCCGCACCGCCGATTACGAGCAGCGGCTCCGCGAAGCGCGCCAGAAGATATTCAAGAACCAGGAAGCGCGGCGTCAGCAGGACGCGCAGTCGCGCAATCAAGCCGTGCAGCAAGCCCGCTCCCGCGCCCAGGAACAGGTAAACGCGGCGCGCGCAGCCATCGAAGAGGATAAGCAGCAGGCCATGTCAAAGTTGCAATCGGACGCCGGCCGTCTCGCCACCGAAATCTTGCGCACCGTGCTGCGTCCCTTGTCATCGCCCAGCCAGGTCGGTGGCCAATGAATCGGCGGATAATGAAAATGAAGCCGGCGCCCTCGATCCTCCGCCTGCTTTCCGGGTTGGTACTTCTGGCGCTGGCGTCGCTGTGTTCCGCGCCTGCCCGTGCCCAGCAAAACCCTGCGCCCCAGTCTTCGCAGCAGACCTCTTCGCCGAAACAACCAGACCATCCCGGCGCCACCCGAGAACTGATCGAAGAAACGCGCGAGGCCGCCGGAGAAGAGCCAGAGGAACACGCGGATCTGAAACACTCCTCGAGTGTGCAATGGTTGGCCCGCAAGACTGGCCTAGGCGTACACGCCATGCACCTGATCTTGTTTGCGTTCAACTTCGCTGTGATCGCGGTCATCGCGCTCTGGGCCGGACGCAAGTACCTGCCCGGAATCTTCCGTGATCGCAACGCAGCCATCCAGCGGTCGTTGGAGGAGGCGCGCGCTGCCAGCCAGGATGCCAATCGTCGTCTCGCGGACATCGAGGATCGTCTTCGCCAGTTGGATGTGGAAATCGGACAGATGCAGGCCACTGCGGAAAAAGAATCGTCGGCGGAGGAAGTCCGCATCCAGAAGGCAGCGGAAGAAGATATCCGAAAAGTCGTGCTGGGCGCTGAACAGGAAATCGCCGCCGCGGCCAAGCAAGCCCGCCGCGAACTGAGCGCACATACTGCCGGCCTTGCCATCGCGCTGGCGCGCCAGCAGATCAATATCGACTCCAATACCGACCAGGTGCTGGTGCGTACTTTTGCCACCGGACTGGCAGCGCCTGCGAAAAATGATGCCGGGCACAACGGCGGAAAGGACGGCCATTAACCGTGGCTTCCGTTGTCGGCACCTACGCCCGCGCTTTCGCGGATGTTGTAATGACGAAAGGCAGCTCGCTCGATCCAGCGCGGATGCTGCAGGAATTGCACGGCTTCGAAACGCTGCTGAAAGAAAGCGACCCGTTGCGCCGCGTCCTCGAGAACCCGTCGATTGCCAGTGAGGATAAGCGGGCCGTGCTCGATGCGCTCAGCGCACGCCTGGGCACGACCCGGCAGGTGCGGAATTTTGTCGCTGTGATCATGGATCACAGAAGACTGCCGCTGTTCAGTGAAATCCTGAAACAGCTGGAAGAAGAATTAGACTCTCGCCTGGGCTTCGCCGAAGCGCAAATCAGCAGCGCGCGCCAGCTTGGAGATCCAGAGAAACAAATGCTCGAAGCTGAGATTGCGAGAATGACTGGCAAGAAGGTCCGAGCAAAATACGAACAAGACGCATCGTTGCTAGGCGGAGCCGTTGTGCAGGTAGGCAGCACCATCTACGACGGCTCAGTCAAAGGACAACTGGAAAGAATTAGGGAACAATTGGTCGACAACTAGTTGTCGGTGATCGGCTCCCCTTTTGCCTGGGACGAGGCGCCAGAGGTGAGGTGTTCACTGATCATTGGTAACGGATCGTTGACGACAGATCGCTGAAAGCTGATTTTTCTATGGCCCAAATTAAAGCAGACGAAATTACTCAAATAATCCGCGAGCAAATCGAGAACTACGAATCGAAGATCACGGTCGATGAAGTCGGCACCGTCATTACCCTCGGCGACGGCATCGCCCGTGTTTACGGTCTCGACAAAGTCATGGCTGGCGAGTTGCTCAGCTTTCCCCACGGCGTCGCCGGAATCGCCATGAACCTCGAAGAAGACCAGGTCGGCGTGGTTCTGCTCGGCGAGTACACCGAGATCAAGGAAGGCGACGAGGTCAAGCGTACCGGCCGCATCGTGAGCGTGCCCGTCGGCGATGCCCTGATCGGCCGCGTCGTGAACTCGCTCGGCGTCCCGATTGACGACAAGGGCCCAATCGCGAGCGACAAGTTCATTGCCCTGGAGCGCATCGCTCCCGGCGTCATCGACCGCCAACCCGTGCGCGAACCCATGGCCACCGGCTTGAAAGCCATCGACTCCATGATCCCGATCGGCCGCGGCCAACGCGAACTCATCATTGGCGATCGCCAGACCGGAAAAACCGCCGTTGCCCTCGATACCATCATCAACAGCAAGGGCAACAATCTGATTTGCATTTACAACGCGATCGGCCAGAAGCGCAGCTCCATCGCCCAGGTTGTAAAGATTCTCGAAGATGCCGGCGCCATGGAATACACCATCGTGGTCGCCGCGTCCGCATCAGAACCCGCCCCGATGCAGTACATCTCTCCCTATGCTGCGTGCGCCATGGGAGAGTTTTTCCGCGACAACGGACGCCACGCCCTCGTCATCTACGACGATCTTTCGAAGCACGCCGCGTCGTATCGCGAGATTTCGCTTCTGCTGCGCCGTCCTCCCGGCCGCGAAGCTTATCCCGGAGACGTTTTTTATCTCCATTCGCGTCTGCTCGAGCGAGCTGCAAAAGTCAGCGACCGGCTCGGCGGAGGTTCGCTCACCGCGCTGCCCATCATTGAAACCCAGGCGGGCGATGTCTCAGCCTACATTCCAACCAACGTGATTTCGATTACCGATGGCCAGATTTATCTTGAAACGGACTTATTCAACCAGGGCGTGCGACCTGCCGTAAACGTCGGACTGTCAGTAAGCCGCGTCGGCGGCAGTGCCCAGATCAAAGCCATGCGCCAGGTTGCCGGAACGCTGAAGCTGGAGTTGGCCCAGTACCGCGAGCTCGCTGCCTTCGCCCAGTTCGGCAGCGATCTCGACAAAGCCACGCAGGCGCAGCTGAATCGCGGTCAGCGACTGGTCGAACTCTTGAAGCAAGGCCAGTTCAGCCCGCTCCCGTTCTCGAAGCAAATTCTCATCATCTTTGCCGGCACCAGCGGAGTGCTCGACGACATGCCGGTTGACCAGGTGCGCGATTTCGAAAAAAGTCTGTACAAATACGTCGAGACGACAAACCCGGGCATCCTCAATACGATCATGGAAAAGAAAGTCCTCGACGACAATCTGAAAGCCGAGATGTCGCGAGTGATCAAGGAAGCGAAACAGCTGTTTGTAGATTCGCGGCAGGCAGCAGCAAAGTAAAAATAAGGTCTCAGGTCTCAGGTGTCA
>PMSZ01000546.1:2822-4169 GCA_003168235.1 Acidobacteriaceae bacterium | reverse complement strand
CAGGCGATCTGCGAATACCGGCGCGAGCGGGGAACCGACGGCCCGCTGTACATGGGGAAAGACACCCACGCAGTCTCGGAGCCCGCGCAGCGCACGGCCCTCGAGGTGCTGGCGGCCAACAATGTGGAAACGATCATTCAGCAAGACGACGGGATCACTCCCACGCCGGTGATCTCGCGAGCGATTCTGGTTTACAACCGTGGTCGCAAGCAAAAAGACCATCTCGCGGACGGCATCGTGATTACGCCATCGCACAATCCTCCGGAGGATGGAGGCTTCAAATACAACCCGCCCAANNGGCGGCCCGGCTGACACCGATGTGACCCGCTGGGTAGAGAATCGCGCGAATGAATTGTTGCGAGCAGGGAATGCGGGGGTCAAGCGAATTCCCTTTGCCAAGGCGATCCGGTCCGCGACTACTCACCAGGAAGATTTCGTCCTGCCGTATGTTCGTGATCTCAAGAACGTCGTTGACATGGATGCGATTCGCGGCGCCCACCTCAAACTTGGCGTGGACCCTCTGGGCGGAGCTTCGTTGCCTTATTGGGAACCGATCAACTCGATTTACGGGCTCGACATCGTCGTCACCAATCCAATAATCGACCCCACATTTTCGTTTATGACCGTTGACCACGACGGCAAGATTCGCATGGATTGCTCGAGTCCCTATGCGATGGCCAGGCTGGTCGGGCTGAAAGATCAGTACCAGGTGGCTTTCGGAAACGATACCGACGCTGATCGGCACGGGATCGTAACTCCGACCGCGGGATTGATGAACCCGAATCATTACCTTGCGGTTGCGATCGAATATTTGCTCACGCACCGGCCCAAGTGGAGAGACACAGTCGCGGTGGGAAAGACTCTGGTAAGCAGTAGCATGATAGACCGGGTCGTCAAAAAGCTCGGCCGCCAGCTCCGCGAAGTGCCGGTGGGTTTCAAGTGGTTTGTGCCGGGGCTGGTGGATGGCTCGTACTGTTTCGGTGGAGAAGAAAGCGCTGGAGCGAGTTTTCTTCGTCTTGAAGGCACAGTATGGACGACCGACAAAGACGGGCCGATCATGGACTTGCTGGCGGCGGAGATTACCGCTCGCACCGGCAAGGATCCCGGAGAACATTACCGCGAACTAACGGCGGAGTTCGGCATCCCGTACTACACGCGCATCGACGCGCCCGCCACGCCCGAGCAGAAAGCAAAGTTGCAAAAACTCACCCCGGACGCGGTAAAGGAGTCAGACCTGGCAGGCGAGCCAATCACCGCCAAGCTGACCAAAGCCCCGGGCAACAATGCTCCCATTGGCGGCTTGAAAGTTATGGCGGAGAGCGGTTGGTTTGCAGCGCGACCCTCCGG
>PMSZ01000546.1:0-2768 GCA_003168235.1 Acidobacteriaceae bacterium | reverse complement strand
GCTGTTACACGTCACCTCTCTCCCGTCTCCATATGGCGTAGGCGATCTGGGATCGTCCGCGTTCTCGTGGATTGATCGTCTCCATGATGCCGGCCAAGGGTGGTGGCAAGCGCTACCGCTCGGCCCGACTGGTTACGGAAACTCGCCGTATCAATCAATGTCGTCATTTGCGGGCAACGAGCTGCTGATCAGTCCCGGCTCTCTCATTTCGGACGGCCTGATACAGGCGGGCGATGCTCAGTCTCACTTCTCGGCGGATGCGGTTGACTACGATTCTGTTATCCCGTTCAAACAGCGGCTGCTCGAAACCGCATGGGCAAACTTCAAAGCCGGGAAGCCGACAGGCAGGGACCTGCGACCTACGTACGACGAGTTCTGCACCAGGCAAGCGCATTGGCTGGAAGACTACGCTCTGTTTCGGGCACTGAAAACCAAGTATCGCGGAGCTTATTATCTCGAGTGGCCTGCAGAGTTGGTTCAGCGCAGCCCGAGTGCTCTCGCCGAGGCGCGGCGAGAGTTAGCAAGTCAAATCGATCAGGTTCGCTTCGCGCAATTCCTGCTGTTCCGCCAGGCCGATCAGCTCAAGGAGCATGCCCATGCCAGGGGTGTGAGCTTGATCGGCGATCTGCCTTTTTTTGTTTCCCCGGATTCCAGTGATGTTTGGGCGAACCCTGAATTATTCCTGCTCAATGAGCAACTTCTCCCACGCTTCGTCGCCGGAGTTCCTCCCGATTATTTCAGCGCGCAAGGTCAATTGTGGGGCAATCCCGTTTACAACTGGGATGCGTTGCGTTCGACCGGTTATCGGTGGTGCATCGATCGGTTGCGTGCTCTGCTGGCTCACGTCGATGTGATTCGCCTCGATCACTTCCGCGGGTTCGCGGCTGCGTGGTACGTTCCAGCCGGAGCGCCGACGGCTCAGTCCGGGCAGTGGGTGGCGGGTCCGGGAGCCAGCTTTTTTCAAGCAGTGCAAACAGATCTCGGCCATCTACCATTCATCGCGGANNGTCCACAATACAGTCGCCTATACCGGCACGCATGACAATGCCACAACTCGACAATGGTATGAGGAATTGCCCGACGACCAGCGGCAGACCTTCTGGAACTACCTCAAGCGTGCGCCGGGAACCAGTGCGGATGCCGCTCCGGAGTTGATGCGGCTGGCATGGTCGTCACCTGCGGCGCTCGCGATCTCTCCGTTGCAGGACCTGCTCAACTTGGGACGCGAAGCTCGTATAAACGTGCCAGGTCGTGCCGATGGGAACTGGCGTTGGCGCGTCGGGGAAGACATGCTATCCCCCAACGCTTTTCAATGGCTGCGGGATTTGACGGAAAGTTCCAATCGCTCGATCAGTTCGGCAGCATCCGTAAGAGCGCAAGTGGACCGCGAACGGGCGACCGCTCAAATCTAGCAGCAGACGGGAGGTTAACCTGGTAATAATTCAAGTTGCCAAGAGTATTCTCCTGGTCGTGAGCGCGCTGTTTCCCATCGTGGATCCAATCGGAGGCGCTCCGGTCTTTCTGTTGCTCACGCGAGACTACGCCGTCGAGACACGACGAGTAGTGGCTCGCCGCATCGCGGTGGATAGTTTCATACTGCTGATCGCGTCCTATATCCTTGGGGCGCACGTACTCTCCTTCTTTGGGGTTTCGCTCCCGGTTGTGCAGGTCGGCGGTGGGCTGATCGTTATTTCAGCGGGCTGGGCCATGCTGAACCAGAAAGACACAAACGATCAAGGCTCACCCAGGCGAACGGTCACTTGCGCGGACGCTCTGAGCCAGGCGTTCTACCCGCTGACGCTTCCCTTGACAGTGGGCCCTGGCTCCATCTCGATTGCGATCACTTTGGGCGCGAATTCGCCGCAACACCTGGGAGCAAACCTGCTGGTAATTCTCGCGGCGGCGATTGGTTCCGCTTTCATCGCCGTAACCATCTATCTCTGCTACGGCTACGCCGATCGGCTCGCGAGCAAGCTGGGCCCCACCGGGACGAATGTAATTTTAAAGCTCACCGCATTCCTGCTGGTCTGCATTGGAGTGCAGATACTGTGGAACGGCGCCAGCAAATTGCTCAGTTCGTTGCCGCAGCTTAGCGGTGTCGCCGCTCTGCCGCATTGAGGCCCAATTATGAAACGTCCGAGTTGGGAACAGGCCGAGGGCAATCCATTGCCGCTGGGCGTCCACTGGATTGAAGAGGAGCAGGCCTTCAATTTTGCGGTGCACTCGGAGCATGCGGAGAGTGTCACTTTATTGCTGTATTCTCCAGCCGACCTGGTGAATCCCGTTCTCAGGCATCAATTGGATTTTTTGCACAATAAATCTGGGCGGATTTGGCACTGCCGCATTCCGGTCACCGAGATTCCTGAGGCTCGCTATTACGCATTCTCCGTCTCGGGAGAGACGATTCCTCAACTCCATAGCTTCGATCCGCAGAAAGTTCTTCTCGATCCGTACGCGAAGTGCATTTTCTTCCCGCCGGGTTTCGATCGCAACCTGGCCATGCGAGAAGGATCCAATGCAGGTCACGCGCCTTTGGGAGTGCTGTTCGATCACCGGCCGACATTTGACTGGGGCGGCGATCGGTCCCCGTATCATGAGTCAGATGCGGTCATCTACGAACTTCATGTTAGAGGGTTCACGAAGAATTCAAACTCGGGTGTGGACCCATCGCGTGCCGGTACATTCGCCGGTCTCGTGGAGAAGATTCCCTATCTAAAAGAACTCGGGGTGACGGTTGTAGAGCTGATGCCGGTTTTTCAGCGTGATCC